>JANNON010000376.1:0-5579 GCA_031399105.1 Blastocatellia bacterium
AGCACTCAGCACTCAGCACTTTTTACTGGCCCAGCGGTGGGTCGGTCACTGTTGCTTGCTGAGTGGCATTTACGTGAATCGTGTTGGTATTTGAGTCGAGGTAGTAGTGATTTTTGCCTGTGGCGCCCACGCCCTCGGTCACCTGCGGGTCCGCCGTGACCTGATAACCCGCCGGGGCCGTAGTTGATTTAGGAATCACTTTCATCGTGAAGATATAGCCTTCAACCACGGGAGTACCACCCGCGTACCTTTCGTCCAGCAATCCTTCTTTCAACATCTCTTCGAAAGTGCCGAACGTGCTTCGGTTATGCGAGTTGAAATAAAGCATCTGCTGTTCGGCGATGGATCGCAGACTCTTGATCGCGGCAGCTTCGTTTGCAGCTCTCACAGCGGCCTTCCATCCGGTGACACCGACCGCGATCAGAATGCCAATGATCGCGATCACGATCATCAATTCAATTAGCGAGAAGCCGCGCTGGCTTTGCAGGTTTTTGCGTTGGGGTTTCATATCTTCTCCTCGAAATTACACGCTAGAGCTGACGTCCGGTTCCTGATTCTGGGGATTACGCGACCATGCAACCTGCGTGGGTGTCAGTTTACTACAGAGAGATGTCAGATGTCAGAGGCAGATGTTGCGGACTTAGGTCTAGAGTGACATGTGACAGGACAGAACAGGTTGCGTTGCTGTTTGGCTCGCGATCGCTAAGCCCTTCTGTCTTGTCACTTGTAACTTGTCACGCTGCGGAGAGCGATTAGTGTATGTATCCACCGCCTTACTGTATTATTCCCGCGGCGTTTTCAGTTCCTGGTTCTCACTTTGTCTTTAGTTTTGATCCCAGATACACGCGTTTTTCTTCACTCCGAATCGTTCGCTTCATGACTAACACTCTGATCCCCCTGCGAAAACTAATCCAGCTGCTTTTCTCAATCGCGCTGCTCGCTTCCGCCGCTTTCGGACAGGTTGTCACGAATTCGGCTTTGCTGGAGCGCGAAGCTGAATGGCACAACTATCGGCTGCCCAGCACCAATTTCCACAGATTAACGGTTCCCGACGAGGATTTGCTCTTCCGCGTTCCCAGCGACTGGAAGCAGTTGCCCAATGAACTAACTTTCGAAGGACCGCATTCAGCACAACTAAAGATCTTCACTGAGAAGGTTCCGGACGGAGTTCCGCTTTCCGAGTATGTGAACTCACTCGTACGAAATTTGCGCGGCACTCCAGGCGTGGCAGCTGTGCTCAACCGGCGAACACAGATTCAAAATCTTGAAACCAGAGAAATCAGTATCGAAGCACCGAACGCCGAGGGCGAACTAACGCGGACAGTTTTCTGGGTCGCGGTACGCGGACCAAAGGTAGTCGCCTTTATCCTGCTCACACCCGTTGCCCACGCCGCAGAGATCGAGCCGTATTACAAGGCTTTCCTGCAGTCCGTGATGTTCGTACACAAGAGTGAGTCTGCGGCTTTCGAAACGATTCGACTAGCCGCAATCAAGAAAGCGGCGCCCGCGCCAGTTGACGAAATCGAAACGATTGCCGCAACGCTGGACCAAGTCACTACCAGTCGTGACACGGCGATTGTGAGACTAAGCGCGATCCTCACCGCCAATCCTGACATCGCAATCGATCTCCTGCTGGATCGCAGACCGTTGATACGAGGTACTGTGGTGGAAGCAATCGCGCTCAGCAAGAACGCGACGCTTAATGAGTTTCTCTGGCGAGCAGTCGGCGACCCTGAACCGCTGGTCGCCGAACACGCCGCGCGGGCTTTGGCCAACTTGCCAAATGTGGTGGGAAGGTTATCAACTGAATCTTTCGAAGGCTTTCATACGCAGACTATCGCTCGTGTCTGGCCGTTTTTAGACAAAGACAAACGCGTCCAGATTCTGCAAGAGATATTTAGTCGCACAGCGGCCACACGCACAAAGTCTGCGAAAACTTCCAAGACCAGGGAAGAAGTAGAAATCACGGTTACTGAACTCATACCGGTCGGCAGGAAGAAACCAAAAACCGAGTTCACAGCTTTCGCATCTTTATGGTCCACAGATCCGCGTGTGCAACTCGGCGCACTCACCCTCTTGACCACGGTTCCCGCTTCAGAGTTCAAGCTGCCGCTCGCCCGACTCGTTGCGGCCAATCATGACCCGCTCACAGTCGCGTCGCTGCAAGTGGCTCTGGCTCGCAACGAAGTAGTCGCTACTGAAATCCTCTTCAAACTTGTCGCTAGTGGAAACGAACAAATCCGTGGCCTCGCCGCTCAAAATTTAGCTCTCTCAGCAGGCCTTTCAGATATTGCCCGCATCGAGGGTTTGATTGCGAAGGGTGCTGTGCCAATTGCTCTCACCGGCACGAAGGCCGCAGAACCGACCGCGAGCGAATCATACCTTTCCAACGAGCTGACGCTCACCATTAAGAAGATTCGCTTCAGAGATCAGGTTGCAACCGCAGACAAAGAGTCGAGCAATGCCCGTTTGGCAGTGATCAAAAGAGGTCTCGCCGATCCGCAGCTCGCTGACTTTGTCTGGCTGTACTTCGGCGCCCAAAGTCCGAGGCCGCGCGAGATAGCGAAACCGTTCGCGATAAAGTCGATGGCCGAGAACTTGTTGCCTGAGAGGCTGGAACACTTTGTAGCTCTGCCCAATCCGGCCCAAGCCACGCAGCGATTCTATGAAACTCTCCAGGGCATTCAGATGGAATCGGCACGCACGCAAATGAGTCTCGTGCTGGCTTTCTCAGGCATTCGTCAGATGCTGGCCCAGCAAATGGGCGCGGCTCCGAATGCTTCATCGATCCTTGAATTTACGGGTATCAAAGCCGACTCTCCGATCAGTCTTGCTGCCTGGAACGCCGAAGGCACCTCTAGCAAACTCGCGACTGCGCGGCGTCGGGCAGTTGTGCTGAGGGTCGCCGACCGTGCACGCCTGGAACAGACAGTGCAAACCAATCAAGGCCTTATCGGATCATTTGGTGCACTGCCTGACTACTTTGGAGTTGTCACTCGTGCCTTTGTCGCACTCCCTTCCCTGCTTCCGCTGAGTGCGAGATTCCTGCTTGCAGACGGCCCGCCGGCTCCAAAGCAATCGACAATTCTAAATTACTCGATGGTTAGTCCCCTTGAGTTCAACGCAACTCGAATCAAGGCGATTGAGCAGCGTCGAGTTTATGCAGACGGCAGGATCGAATTCACGATTACGTACCTCGCATACGTTGGCGAGATGGCGCTCCTGACGCCGGATCTTGCGACCATGAAAGAGTTGCTCGACCGCGCTGCCGCCACCGACGGAAGTACATTAGCTGCGAATGCCGAGTTTCAGCGTTCAGTTGCCGGCGGCGGTGATGTGATCTACTTCAGCGATTTGCAGAACCTGTTTCAGCAGATCGGTGAGCCGACACCTGATGGGCCATCGTTCAACTTGCGTGAAGCTGGAGCTCTCCGGTTTGCCAAAACATCCTGGGAAAATTCTCACCGAATCACCTTCAACGAGAGCGACTGGTCAAAACCACTACTGCCGTTTCATCCGAAAGAACTTTCGGCGCCGGCCGACTTGTTGCCGAGTTCGACTTTGGCTTACGGCTTCGTGAAGGTTGACTTGAAGACAGCTTGGACCGCCTGGGCCAAACGAGCGTGGGAGGCAACCGTTGTGACTGCGGATGAGAAGAAATGGGGGCTCAAGCTTGAGCAGGAAGTCTTACCAGAACTGGGGCCAGAATGCGGCGCGGCGATTTTGGACCTGGCGGAAGTCAACGCGAATAACACCGACCCAAGCTGGGCCGTCTTCTGCAAAATGAAATCGCCCAAACTGGAAACTGCGATCGCGGCCGGAGATCTTTTTCCGGGCACCCCTGTTGGGAAGGGGATTCTCGATCTAAAGCTGGGCAACGATAGTTATTTTGTCACTACTAAAAATGGTTTCTTCATCGTTTCCAACCGTAGTAAAGGTCTGGAACAACTCGATCAAAAGGACAAGCTGCTGTCATCGCGAGACTATTCACGCGCAGCCGAAAAGGTACCCTCTGGAATCGTATCTTTTGCCGGCTACAACCTCGAGGCCGCGGTTGCGACGGTGAAGTTGCCGGACGAGAAAGGATCATTAGAAGAACGCGCCAACTTTGTCTCGTCACTGGCCAGCGCATTTCATAGTCAGAACTTCTACGCGGTCGTGACCGCCGGTTCAATCGAGGCGCAGTCCTCAGTCGCAATGGATCGCCAGGGACGATATTCGATTGGTGAACTTTTGGATCGACCGAGAGGATCAACTCTCACTTACGCTACCGTCGAGCCGCGTGGTCTGCCGATTGGCAACCAGAAAAGACTTAGCAAACTGGAGGTTCTGATTCGCACGAAAACTGCGGGCGCGGTGGATCGAATCAAGGAAGACATTACTTCCCCAGACCAGTTGGTCGAACAAAAATCGGACGCGGAGTTGATCGTCAAAGTGGCGGCGCGACGGAGCACACCTCAGAAGTTTTCGCTGCCGATAACGGATCCGTCAATGGCGACTTTCGTTCAATCGACTCGCGAGTTTCCCGCATCCGACGAACAGGTGGCAGCTCGGGCCCGCGAGATTGCGGGAGACGATCGCGATGCCTGGAGCGTGGCGCAAAAGTTAGCTGCCTGGACCTACAAGAATCTTGAGTGGAAATTCACTGCGAGCGCAGATGCCGCACAGACCCTGGCGACCCGGGAAGCCGACTGCTCCGAATTCAGCCAACTGTTTGTATCAATGGCGCGTTCGGTTGGTCTGCCCGCCAGACTGGTTTCCGGACTTGCGTACAGCGGTTCTTCCTTTGGCGGCCACGCCTGGGTCGAGGTGTGGATCGGCCGCTGGATAGAGTTAGATCCAACCTGGGGTACAGATTTTGTGGACGCGACTCATATTCGGAACGCGTCCGGAGCGTTACTCACTTACGGCGCGCTAGACCTCATTGAGTTGGAAGTACTCAAGGCTGAGCACTCAATTGCAGACTTTCAACTGACCCCGAAGAGTCTGGTCGAGGAGTTGAGCCAAAGCATCACCATCGGCGAAACAGGAGTGCTCGAGTCAGGCTTGGATCTCGCCGTGCTGACCGACGAGCTGATGGGCAAAGGCTCATGGGCCACCATGAATGATAGCGAGCGCGATCAGATGGCCTCTGCTTATAGTCGCGTATTGCTTGAAGTCGGGTTGAGTTACAAGAAGGATACCGGAGCAGGCGGCTTGCGATCTGTCCATGTCTCTGAAAAAGGTGAGCGCGCCGAGGCTTTATGTCTGACCGGTGACAATGATCTGGTTAAGATGAAACTGCTGCGCGTGGGCAAAGTCTGGTATCTCACCGAGATCCTGCAAGTCGATTGGGATCTCTCAATCGTTGCGGAAATTATAAGGCCGACGATTCAAACGATTGTAGATCGGCGGGCCGGAAGAAAACCCCAGGTAATCGGAACCAGTGATTATGTTCGGCTGTTCACGCTCATCGAAAAGGCCGGCGGCAAGGCGATTGAACTGGCTGACCAGATGTTGAAAGATGACCCTGGCAGCAAGCGTATTCGCTTCTTGAAGGGTGTCGCCTTACTGAGTAACGAGGACACGGTAAGTGAAGG
>JANNON010000396.1:0-2157 GCA_031399105.1 Blastocatellia bacterium
CAGGCATATCAGTGGCTGGATAGAGCTTATGACGAGGAGAATACAGAGCTGACATTCTTGAGAGTAGATCCGCGCCTCGATCCATTGCGCAACGATTTGCGCTTCAAGAACTTTATGAAGAAGGTTGGGTTTCCGGAGTGACGTTGAGAGACTGCGACGCCACTTCCTGATTGAAAAGTTCCGCTGAATTTCCTTCATGTACCTTCGAATAATACTGATTTCACTGGTGCTGGTGTCGCCGGTATTTGGAATAAGCCGGCGTCCTTCAGTTGCGGCGAGCTCGCGACCCAACATCGTCTTCATCCTGATAGATGATCTGCGCTGGGACGAATTGGGTTTTGCGGGGCACCCCTTCATTAAAACGCCCAACATTGATCGACTCGCTCGTGAAGGGGCGAGGTTTCGAAATGCCTTCATGACGACGCCACTGTGCTCACCATCTCGGGCCAGTTTTCTGACCGGACAATATGCGCATACCCACGGCATCACCGACAACGTCGATCGATCTGCTGCCAGTCATCGTTTGGTAACGTTTCCTTTACTGCTACATCAATCAGGTTATCAGACCGCATTTATCGGCAAGTGGCACATGGGAAACGACGCCAAGCCTCGACCTGGGTTTGACCGCTGGGTGAGTTTCAAAGGCCAGGGTATATACCTCGATCCAGAGATCAACGAGGATGGCAGATCCACCCAGCGGTCTGGTTACATTACCGACATTCTTAGCAGCTATGCCGTGGAGTTTATCAAACGGAAACACGACAAGCCGTTTCTGATCTACCTGGCGCACAAAGCGATCCATCCCGAAGTACAACAGAACGACGATGGAAGTATTAGGCTTGACGAAGCCGATCGCTTCATTCCGGCCAAGCGTCACGAGAATGCTTACGCCGGCAAGTCTATTGCACGTAGGCCAAACTACGGCCGCGTACCGGAAGGGAAACCCGCGTTGCAACGCCAGATTGGAAGCCTCCCAACGTTGGGTGCAGCAACGGTGACGCCTGACGACGCAATCCTCGGACGCCAGCGTTCAATATTGGCGATTGATGATGGGGTAGGTGAAATACTCAAGACTTTAAAGGACACTGGGCAACTCGATAACACCGTCATTGTGTTCACGAGCGATAACGGCTACTTCTACGGTGAACATGGCTTGAGTGTTGAGCGTCGACTTGCGTACGAAGAGTCTATTCGCATGCCGTTGCTGGTGCGTTATCCAAAGGCAATCAAACCTGGGACTGAGCGCACTGAACTTGCGCTTAATATCGATCTTGCACCCACGCTACTTTCGCTCGGCGGTGTTTCGGTACCTGCCACAGTAGAAGGACGTTCGCTTGTGCCGCTGTTGAAAGGTGAACGGCCGCCGTGGCGAACTTCATTCTTGATTGAGTATTACTCAGACAAGGTTTTCCCGCGCATTCTGCAGATGGGTTACAAGGCTGTACGCAACGAGCGTTGGAAGTACATTCACTATGTGGAGTTGGAGGGTATGGATGAGTTGTACGATCTGAAGACGGATCCTTTTGAGTTGAAGAATCTCATGAATGAGCCATCCGCGAAGAAAGCGCTCAATCAGATGAAGCAGGAAATGGAGCGATTTGTTCGCGCTCGATGATCGGTAGTTTGCTTAAGACCAACAGCCGTATTTCATCCCCGTGCACTCTCGGTTTGCTCTGTGTTTCCGTTTCGCGATTCGCTGCGCGGCGACCCGCGATACAAAGACCTGCTAAAACGAATGGAATTGCCGGGATAAAGTTATGAAACGATGCTATGAACCTTGGAAGGTCCGACGAGCTTTAGCTTGTCGATGACGTGCAGAAGACAACAACCACAAGCTAAAAAGCACGTCGGACATTAATCGGCAATCGGCAAACCAACATCGGCAATGTCTTTAATCCCCAACACGACGTTCGCGCACTACACAGTCATCTCCAAAATTGGGGCCGGCGGGATGGGAGAGGTGTACCTTGCGCGCGACACGAGTGAACTGAATCGGACTGTGGCTATTAAGCTTTTGCCCGCCGAGGTCGCGGCCGATCCGAAACGAATGCAGCGCTTCGCACAGGAAGCGCGGGCCGGGTTGAAGGAGTTTCGCATCCCGTCCGACTTCGGGAACACGCTGTTTGAGTTTCAGGTCGCGGCAGTCAAGATCGCCGC
>JANNON010000405.1:0-4099 GCA_031399105.1 Blastocatellia bacterium
TTAACGGTGAGTATTTAGTTTTTGTGCAAAGCCGGTCGGGGTTAGCCAAGTAACTGTGCTTGCCTTCGCTGATGACTTCCGCTCCACCAAATGACCTCCCCCACGAAAAGCCTTAACGCCTCTCGTTACGACACCGATAAGGCCCAGCACGACCAATACCTGCAGAACTACGAGGAGCATTTTAGTGCCCTGGCTAACCGTGACATCCGCCTGCTCGAGTTGGGTGTGTTTCACGGTGGGTCGCTACTACTTTGGCGTGACTATTTTGAACAAGGCATCATCGCGGGACTCGATCTGAACCCACTCGAAATCGACGATCCTTCCAACCGCATTCGAATTTACCAGGGTCCGCAACAGGATACTGCCTTGTTGGATCGCATCGCTCGCGAGTGTGCGCCGGATGGATTTGACATCATCATAGACGATTGCTCGCATGTCGGTGAAATGGCCCGGATCAGTTTTTGGCATCTATTCGAAAACCACCTGAAAGCCGGCGGTCTATACGTGATTGAAGACTGGGGTACGGGTTACTGGGATAGCTGGCCCGACGGAGTGCGCTACCGGGAGAAGGCGCGACGTTTTAGTCCGCGGCGTCATCGTCTTAGCCGAGCCGCAACCCGGCTCAATAACAGCAAGGCTGCTCAGGATGTTTCTTTAGTGAAAACCATCGCCTCGAGAATGAAGCGAATGCTGCAAAGGAACCGCTTTGCTACGCATGATTTTGGAATGGTTGGGTTCGTTAAGGAGTTGATCGATGAGCTGGGAATGTCCGATATCAGCGATCCGACTCGCGGAAACGGCAGCCGCCATCGTGAATCACGGTTTCGTGAGATTAAGATCTCACCCAGTCATCTGTTTGTTACCAAGGCGTAAACCCCAAGTGCGTTGTCAGTGGTCCGTTGTCCGTGGTCAGTTGTCAGTTGTTCTCTTCGTCACGTTGAGAGTACCGTCAAGATTCAGAGTTCCAGCAGGGCGACAGGAACAACGGACAACGGACCACTGACCACGGACTTCTTACCAACATCTAACATCCAGCATCTAACACCTACTAATCGTCCAGCGCCGCACATTCATGATCCGTCCGAGTCACCGCCGGACTAAAGCGCTCCTGATACTCGCGCGAAGAGAGGAATGCGCACACCATGCCGCGATAGTTATTTGGCTCGCGATTCTCCAGCACGTTCAGCCAGAACGCATAGCCCCCGGGATCAGGATCTCGCCGCAAGTACCCGAAATACTCCATCAACACAAATGAGGGATTGAATTCGCGATCGCGGAAGGCCTGAATATCAACGACATCCCTGACAACTTCAGCGCGGGACTTTCCATTGTTCATTGCATCGATCTGAGCTTGCCGTTCGGCAGTAAAAGGCGTCAGGCCCGCCGTGTCGAACAACTTATTAACAAACTGCGCGTTCGTTTGAGAGTCGGGATACAGAGCTTTGAATTCCGCCCGCGTCACGAACTCATTAACGAGCGCAGTCTTGCTCGCCTCAAAATTTGCCCCGGCGACAATCTTACTGCGGTCAACTGTGAATTCCGCATACGTCGGCTGCCGGCCTAACGCGCCCTTGTAAAGCCGATATACAAAACTCCCGCCCTGCTGAAATTCCGATTCAAGAAAGAACGCCGCCGAAACGTTCACCCGCCGATTGACGATGCAGGCTGGGTTGTTTCCGCAGCTTGTAATCTGATCGATCCAATACTGGAGGCCGCCCGGATCCGGTTCGCGATTCAGGAAATCGAGATACTGCTGATTCACAAAGAACCTCGGATCGTCGAGTGGATTGGTGGTTGCCAGGGCTGTGTCGTTGTCGAGTATCGAGAGCAAGACATTGTGGGGGCTTCCCATAAATGCTCCCGATGGACTACTCAAGATCAGATTGATCGTCTCGCTGCCTTCGACATACAGATCGTCCACGATCGGAACCGTAAAGCTCTTGACCGTCTCGTTAGCGGCGAAATGAATAGTGCCGGACGACGTAATGTAATCAGTGCGGTTACTGGCCGTACCATCACTAGTTGCGAAATCAATACTGGCGGCGCTCGCAGCGTCACCAATTCGTATCACTGTGATGCTCGCACTTCCCTCCCCTTCGCTCACCGAGTAGCTGGTGGCGCCAAACTGCAGGCTGGCAGCCGACGCCGGCGCCGAAAACTGTCCGCGGATCTCGCCGCCAGGAAACATGCTGGTATGCACATTGATGTAGTGCAGGCCGTTCTTTAAATCTTGAACTTGCTGTGTTGTCAGCGTTATCTGGAAATCACTTAGCTGGCCCAGTGGCAAAGGAAAAATTGGTGGCGCCGTGACGCCAACGGCGGCCGGCCCGTGAATATGTGCATCAGTCTGGCCGCTTGAGAGCCCGGTAAAGTTCAAGGACACACGCGCGGTCTGTTCGTCGGGACTCAAAATTAACGTCGCGGTTCCAACTGCTGTTGACCCGTTTGCCGGAACTTCCTGGGCGCCGGTTAGATTCGCGACGAACAGTTGACCGGGCTTCGACTTAACTTCATAGACTGCGCCGTTCGAAAGAGATACGACAAAGACATTTCCGTTTGGAGCAGTTTGAATGTCGGTGGTAATGCCAAAGTCGCGACCGATCAGCAGACTTTCACTTTCAGCTATATCGAATTTGTCCACATTGTCAGCAACGAGATCCGCGAGACGAGAATCGTTAAATGCAAAGTGCTGCCGATCGGCGGTGAAGCGAAAACGGAAAAGATATCCGTTGACAAGCGTTGTGCGCGATGCGCCAACAAGCATGTCACCTTCAAACTGCGGCCCCAGACCGCGACCTTTCACAAAACCCAAAGGCGAAGGCGCGACCGCGTACTTCCAACTGAATTCAGGATCCTTGTAAGTTGCTCCGGGCAACATGTACATCCGCGAAAGCGCGACAGCCGCTGAATCGGCTATGTTCGACGGCGGCCAGCGTAACTGTTGCAGGTTGCCCACGCCGTATGTCGATTCGATCGACTTGAACTCGCTAATGCGGCTCAGCGGCCCCATCACCTGAATCCAGCCACCGTTGAAACCCGGTGTCACGCGATTCATTTCATCGAACGCATCGTCGCCGTTCTCCTGAGTCCATAGCGTTCCGGTAAGCGGATCTACGCCCATCCCGAATCCGTTCCTGACTCCATAGGCAAATATCTTTTTCACATTGGCCGCCGCCTGGCCGCTAAGCCCAGTGTCAGCGTTGAAGAATGGATTGTCTGAGGGCGTCGAACCGTCGTCGTTAAGGCGGAGGATTACTCCCGTCAGATGAGCGTCATCGGGCTCAGGCCCGCCAAACTGATCGTCGGGCACTGGGCCACCGCTGGTTATGTTTTGCAAGAATCCGCGCCGGCCGTTATCACCAAAGAGGATGTAGAGTTTGTTATCCAGACCAAACCGCAAAACTCCTCCATCGTGGTTTCCACGCGAAGGCTGGTTTGGATCCTGTTGCAGCGCGCGCAGTTTGATCAGATTCAGATCGTGCGTTAATGAAGCGCCGTTCCAGCGATACCGATCGACCCGATTTCCCAGCAGAGTTATCTCATCGATGTTTGACGTATCGATGCCCGTGCTGCTTTCAGTCCAGAAGATGTAAACCAAGCCGGAAGCACCGAAATCGGGATGCAGAGCGATTCCCAACAGTCCGCGTTCAGAGGCGTTATTCACAGCCAGATCAAGCACAGTCGAATTAATCGCGCCGTTAATTATTCGCTGCACTTTCCCGGTCGCCTTCTCCAGAACCAGGAAGTCGTTGTTCCCAATAAACGCAAGGCTCGTCGGTTGGTTCAATCCGGAGACTACGGTGGTCACCGTCAGATTCGCGTCAAGCATTTGTGGCGCGATGGCGGCGGGTTGAATCAACGTGCCAACCGTAGCGCTGTTGTTGGCCGGATCGAAGTCAGTTTCGCTACTGCTCACTGTAGCGGTATTCGATATTTGACCCTCCGCGGTTGGCGTGACCACAATCGTAATCACTGCGGAACCGCCTGCCGGCAAGTCTCCAAGTCCGCAGTTCACTGGCCCTGTTCCACCGCAAGCTCCCTGAGTTGTTGCTGACGATACGAAGGTCACACTGGCGGGCAATGAATCCATCACGGTTAC
>JANNON010000512.1:0-3397 GCA_031399105.1 Blastocatellia bacterium
ATAGGATTTGGGATCGTCGGGAGGAGTGCGGCTCGCGTCGAAATTCCGGTCTTGAATAGCGAGTCCCTCGGGCTGACGACGATCCGGAAAATCAGGATCGGGCGTCTCCAAAATCACTTGCGCTATCTCCTGCGATCTATAAAACGACGCGCCAGTCACGTTCCCATTTCCGTTACCGTTTCCCGCTTTAACGCAACCAGCGTAGCCAGCGGGCTGGTTGTCGCTGTTCTCCAGTCCATAAACCAGCCAGACATCGAGCTCCGTGCTGCCCTTGTCAATGAAGGCTGATGATGAGAGCGCCTTTTTCTGCGGCAGGATCAGCTCGCGGCCATAACCGTCGATAGCCATGCCGGGCTGCACATAGAAATTTCCTTCCTCCAAAACAAGAGCAAGCCCGCTGACAATCCCCCAGGTGTGATGGGAGATGTTGTGGCGCCGTCGCATAGCGATGTGGTAACTCTGCTCGTCAGTAAAATCCTGAGTCCGCAGGAACTGGCCCTCGAAATAGTTAACGCGAGTGGTGTTGTCGCTCATCTCGTTCGGACCTCCATTGGCCCATTCAATAAATTAGGGGATAACAACTGAAAACGTGATCGTAACCTCGACGGTCTGGCCCGCGGCGAGCTCGATATCATCGCGCCCTTGACTCGGAAAACCTGCGACCACCGCGAACACGGAATATCTGCCGACAGGTAAATTCGGAGCAACAAACACTCCCGCAGCATCGGTCAAAACCGTTCGGACAACACTGGTGTCTAGGTTTCTGATCTCCACGCTGACGCCGGGTAGGACCGCACCATTTGAATCCAGCACACTGCCTCGAATTGTTCCTATGCCCGCCGGCGGAGTAGCAACCTTCTCCTCGCCGATCTCAGTGCCCTTGATCCACTGGCTGGCAATCAGTTCGGTAAACCGCGGGTCTTCCGCGTCGGGCTTGATGGGGCTTTCGATCAACTCCCCCATGACCGTGACGTTGCCATTAATAGTCAGCGTGCAATCGGCGCCAAGGGTGAACCTCGTGGTGAATTGATTGCTTGCACGTGTACCAATCGATAGCCGAGCAAGCTTTGGATCACCCTTGTCACCGGGATGTCCCAACTCCACACGCAGTTCCTGTATCGTGCGCTGTTCGGTTTTGATTGACGTGCGATAGATCTGCCATGGCGCAGCGACTTCGGGTGTGGTCTTCAACGGGCGAAAACTGATCATGCGTGCAGCGCCGGGCGTCTCTTTATCGCCTCCACCGGGTGAGGGACCACACAACGGTTCAGTCGACCGAGTGGGCGTTTCTGCCGGCGCTCTGTTTTCGCGCAGGCGGAGTTGACGAGAACCCAGTTCGCCGGCGGGAGAAAGAATGGTGGTGTCGCCATTGAGGGTAGTGTTGCCTTCGCGATCGACGGCAAGACGATCGATAAGCTTACCGGTCGAGTCGGCCGAGCTGACCGCAAAGCGCCGAGTGTCGCTCCGCAACTCACTACCCACCTGCATTCGTGCACGACCAGACGGAGAGGTAATGAGGTCGCCAGTAAGAGTTGCATACGGACGAGTTGATCGCGTGTTGTCGGCCCTTCTGGCAGTACCCAGATAAACGGGCCACTCGCGTGCCGGATCGTCTGGTGGCGTCCTGTGTGGTGGAAACGGAAAGTCTTCGCTGGCAACTTCTACTGGGAAGCGAGGCTCAACCACGCGCGCGGCTGTCAACAGCAGGCTCGCCTGTTCGCGTACGCGGGTGTTGCGTCCAGGGCCACAGTTCCAACTCCCACGTTGCGGCACGATCACCTGAACCAAATCGTAAAAGAGCCAGATGTCGAGCGTGTCGCTGTCGAGTTCGGTGAATGCCTCATCAGTGATCGCCAAAGGCGCTGAGACGATCAACTCTCGTCCATATCCGTCCACCGCGACTCCCGGTTGCACAGCTAGTTCCGGTGTGTCTTGCAGTTCGAGCCCGTTCACGATTCCCCATCCGTGATGAGCGATATTGTGCCGGCGTCGCATGGCGATGAGGTAGGCCTGCTCTGCCGCAAGGTCAGTAGCACGCAACACCTGTCGCTCGCGAAAACGCACGCGTATCGCACCTGCACTGGTCGTAGCGGTGTCTAAGTCACCCTTCTTTTCGCTTCCTCGATCCATCCCGTTAAGATCTCCTCTTTGACGCCGGAAAAAAGTTCTTTCAAACGTTCAATGCGAGTAGCAGCAAGATCCGCAAAGCTGTGCAACCCGGCTTCATTCAGTTTTGCTGCACGCGATGGGCCGATAAAGTCGATCTCGGTGAGGTTGTTACCTCGCAGGTCGTTGATAGTATTCGGGGAGGGAGGAGTCGCACCGGGAGGCACCAGCCACAACTCAATCGTTGAGTCCCGTGTGGCGCGCCGGCTTACCTCGGCGTCCATGCGCGCGGCGTCGATGCCGTGCTTGCTTACCAGATAATCGCGCGCTCGATCAGCACGAGCTTTGCCCTCAATGGGAGTTCTTGTCCTGGCAATGATGACGCCTCTCAACCTCCGGTCATTCAGCAATTCCCTGGCAAATTCATCGAGGACATTTCTCTCGTTGGGGAAATCCGGGTTGTCAGGATCGAGTTCGCCGATCTCGCGAAACCTTCTTGATCCCTCGCGGACGATGCGGGTCGTGCCATCCGCTTTGTTATTGCAGCTTGGATCGAGGCCTTTCACCTCAACAGCGGCCGTGACCGTCGCGCCAAGCGGAAATTCACCAACTACGACAATCCCCGCTGTGCCCTGGCCACTCACAATGGTGCCGTTTGTTACTGCCCAATTGAACGTCAAGTCATTCGGAACATCGCCTGTGAATACGACTTTGAAAGGAATCTGATCGCCCGATTCTGCGGTATCCGGACACACCACCTTAATCTCTGGACACAACACAGACGCCACGATTAGCGCCGTGCCACCCGCTTGGTTATTGCAGCTCGGATCCAGGCCTTTCACCTCAAATATTGCGGTGACACTCGCGCCGACCGGTAAATTTGCGGCCACCTTCACCTCGATGATCTGAGTACCCTGTCCACTTTGGATCGTGCCGTTTTTTACCGTCCACATAAACGACAGCGAGGGCGGAGACGGCTCAGTCAATAGCCCTGCGAAACGAATAGTGTCGCCGGACCGGGCTGTTGCTGGTCCATCCACCTTGATCTCCGGGCAAACGACTTCGGGCACTTCGAAGCTGTCAGACTTCGACTGCGTAACATCTTTGCCGGTGAACTTGTCTTTACCTTTTACGGTTATGGTCGTGCTCGCTCTCATGCCAGGCCGTAACCTGAATTCGTCCGTACTCCAGGGATGACTTTGACCGAAGGAAAGCGCACCGATGTTCTCTGTCTGCTCCTTCTCTTCGTCGCCTATGCGAAGTAGGACCGCGGCCGTCAAGTCGGTCGCCG
>JANNON010000479.1:0-2910 GCA_031399105.1 Blastocatellia bacterium
TTCGCCTTACCGGCGCGACACGCCGAAGATCACCAAGTCGTCGCGGCCGAGGCTGTCACATCACCGGCCTGACCTAAAACGATCTTGGAACGACCGTGCGGTGGAAAGCCTCCGCAGCGTGTCGTAGCCGAAGCACTTCTGCGCGGCAAATGTTTATACCCTCGGCGAATTAGGCGTGCAAGGTTTCGTCAAGCTCGCAGTACGAGTTACTGTCGAAGAGCGCGATCAGCGCACGTCACGATCTCGGGCGAGTCTCGCAAGCTGGGCATGCAGGCGATCGTATAGCTGATCATATGCGTCACCCTCGAAAACTGGCGGCTTCCAGCCGCGCAAGCGCATGTGGTCCAACGCATCTTCGGGCACCGCCAGTCCATATGTCTCAACGTAATCCGCCGCATCGAGACGCCAGTAATACCTGCCATCACTAAGTACCGCCGACCCTCCAGATACCCCGAACCGCTGCTCCAACACATCGTCCGTATACTCCATGATTGCGAATAGGATAGCCCCCGCACGCAGATACGATGCCACTGGAGAACGCAACTCGGGACTCAATCTACCTCTCAGCGGCGTCGCCGTTTCAATGGTAATCAGACTTTCGCCATCGAGTCGCGGGGCAAAAATTCCCAAAGGTTCCAAGTAAGTCATGTCGCGACTGTTCCTCACTTTCCCATATACGAGGCGTACGGGTGCTCCAACAAACCGTCCGCAAGTTGAGGTGTGCAATCGTATCGATTGCCTTCACTTCGACCCCATGAGGTCTTGCAACTCTTGCGCCGCTCCACAAGCACCATGACAGGCCACCAACGCCGGGTGGCCCAAGGGATCTCATCCCTGGGCCACCCGGCGGAGAACGTCCGAACAGCCTGCCCCGTTCAAGATCTTGGAATGTAGTACCTGACAGTTCCGCCGGTACGCCACCTGATCTGAACAGCTATGGCCGACATTAAACAAGACCGGATTCTCGGATATTCTCGGGTGGGCGTAGCCTTGTGATGTGGTCATCGAGGTCGAGCCTGCCGAGTGGGATTCGCTGCTGCGGTGGAAGAAGCGGTCTGATTCCTTTGTCTTGGTTCGATCGAAGGCCGAGGCGGTGATGCTTGCCTCGAAGGACGTCGGGACGGACGTGATCGCGGCCATGGTGGATCGTTCGGAGAAGACGGTGAAGGGCTGGTTGCGTGATTGGCGCGCACGGCGTCTCGGCTCGGTGGCCACCGGACACGCGAACAATGAGAACGCGGCGAAGCTGACGCGGGTGCAGAAGGAGGAAGTAAGGGCTGCACTGGAGGCGAAGCCGTCCGAGTCCGGAATTCCGGTGGAGTTCTGGGACGTACCGGCGTTGGAGAATCTCGTCACGATTAGGTTTGACGTGGAGTACCGGTCGGATTCCTCGTTTCATTTGTTGATGAAGTTCTGCGGAATGTCGTTCAAGCTGCCTGATCCGTTCGACAAGCGGCGCGACGAGGAGGCGATCACCGCGCGGATGGCCGAGGTTCGAGACCAGGTCGCGGGCTTGCTGGCAGCGGGGGTCGAGGTCTTCACCGCCGACGAGGTGCGGGTGGAGCACGAGGCGGAGATGCGCCGGACGTGGCTTCCGATCGGCGCGCGGACCAAGGTCTACGTGAACCGGAAACGCGACGCGAAATCGTTCTTCGGAGCGTTGAACCTCCGCACTGGAAAAATGACGACATACCGCATCGACGGGAACCAGAATACCGGACAGACCATCTTCGCGCTCGATCGCTTGCGGCGCGCGTACCCCGGCAAGAAGATCGCGATCGTCTGGGACAACGCCGGATGGCATAAGTCCAAAGAACTCATGAAATGGTTCGGCAAAGGGCAGCAGTTCGAGGACGTCACGCTGATCCGGCTTCCCCCGTAGGCGCCGGACCATAACTCGACCGAGCACGTGTGGAATCAGGCGAAGGGAGCGATCGCGAACATCCAGCGAGAGACTGCCGAGCACACCTACAGCGCCTTTGAGTCATTTCTCAAGAATGGGACGTTCAAATACGACTTTGAACACCTCCCGATCCCGACGGGCGAGGCCGATCTTGTTTAATTAGGGCCATAACCTTCGGGCCGGGTCAGCGAATCAAAAACTATACACTTGCGCCTGCTGAAGGAATCAGTGCTGCGACCGGCTCGTATACTGTCGGAGTGGAAACCCAACTAGACAGTCTACTTCAGTCGAAATATGGGTCTTTGTCACTGGGGCGCTTGCAGGGAGAACTTCTAGTCATGTCTGTTTACGAAGATCTGAGTCCATACGAATATTTGCCGGAAGGGCGTACCGTTGGCGCCGTGAACGTGGGTTGGCTAGGAGAAGGCGTCCCCTACTCTACTGGCTCTTTGCCTGTTGGATTTTTAGAAAATCTAGTGAGTGTCGTTTCGATGTATCGGAGGAATGCCACAAGAGGATTCCATGAATGTCCATTCTGTGGCGCGCATAGAGTGCGAATCGAGGAGCCTGTTCCACTCCTTCTTGGTCATGCTGAGTATCATATTCCCGGGGTTGGTGGCATTGTGTATGCGGCACCCACTTTGATGGTCCACTACATCGGCGTACACGGATATCGACCTCCGGATGAATTTGTCGAGGCAGTGTTGACGGCTGCGAAAGTGTGAGTGAAGAGGGTCATATGCTGTCGGTCGTTCAACTCTGCTCGGCGAATTGCTTGTGGCTGACATGGGCATGACGCACTTGGCTGCGTGTCGTGAATTCGTCTGCTAAGGAGAAGTAATTCAATAACTAAAGCAAATTATGAGATTTGTGGTATTATGTCCCGGTGACTGTGGATCGATCCGGCGAGCGTGCGGCAATGGCGGCCCGGCTGGCACGTTTGCTACCCCGATTGAACGAGCGTGACCGCCGTCTGACGTTGGGAGCCGAAGCCCAGTCGTGGGGAC
>JANNON010000509.1:0-3834 GCA_031399105.1 Blastocatellia bacterium
GCCTGACAACGACGCCTGCAAAGCCTGCGCAAGGACTTGACCCTGAGGACTGCTCAGTTCGTCATTCTCGATCAGTGCCCAAGCCAACTGGTCACCGAAGTCACGCACTTTCTGAAAACGATCTCCGGGCTCGAAGGAGAGAGCTTTCAGCAGAACAGCTTCAGCAGTGGGAGGGAAATTGGGTCTGAGATCAACAGGCCTCACCCGAATTCCATCTCTCTGCATCGCCAATAGTTGATAGACCGACTCCGGATTCAAAGGCCGCCGGCCGGTTAGCATCTCGTAAGCCATTACGCCAAACGAATAGACGTCGCTCGCCGGAGTGAGCGGTAAGGCGCTAAGTTGCTCGGGGGACATATAAGCTATGGTCCCGACAGCACGGTCTCGACCAGTGCTGAGCGAAATTACCGAGTTTCTGACTTTTGCCACGCCAAAGTCGATGACCTTCACCTGCTCGTCGCCATCGCTCATTGGGCGAAGCATGATGTTTTCGGGCTTGAGGTCGCGATGGAAAACTCCCTTACTGTGGGCCGCGCTGAGAGCCTTACCAATCTGGCGAATGATATTGGCTGCACGCACGAAATCCATGCCCTCAGGTCTGATGGCTGAGCGCATGCTAATGCCATCGACGTACTGCATTACGAGGTAGGGCTTACCATCGGGAGTTTCGCCGGCATCGAAAATTCCAACGATGCTGGGATGGTCAACGCGCGCCAGCGCTTCAATCTCCTGCTGAAATTTCTTGCTGCTCCATTCGTCACCAAAACCAGGATCGAGCATGACTTTCACGACCACCGGACGAGAAACCATCTTCTGATCAAGGGCTAGGTACACGGCGCCAAAACCGCCGCGTCCCAATTCCTGCTTGATCAGGTAACGATCGCCGAGCGTTGTGCCCGCGAGCGAGACTTCGCCAAGCTGGATTGTGGGCATTGAGCTGCCTTCCAACCAGGAGGACGTCTTATGCCCAGTATCCTTCTCTTCGGTTTCATCCATCTCGATACCTCGTCTTCAAAAACGACTTGGCTGCCAAACTTTACTTCCCAATTCTCGGCGGAACCTGCGCAATCACCATTCGTTGTGCTTCGGATTCTCGTGTGTAGAACACCCGCGGCCGCTGTACTCTTCGTTCGTCCGGCTCAACTTCTTCCAATTCCTTACTGCCTCGCTTCAGATCGCGACCCATTCGCGGCACCCGTTCCGTCGCATAGCCGAACCATTCACTCAACAGCACCTGACCATCCTGATTCGTGTCGGCAGCGCCGGCTTTGATTCCTTCTTCGATCAACGCGTACGCCAGATAACTATGCTTCAAAGCTGCCGATTCAAAAGCTACTTCAACGCTTTGAGACGCGGTCAATATGTACATGCCTTTTTCATATGCGAGCTGGGCCAAACCGCGAGTATTCATCGGCCCACGTCTTCTATCTTCGGCATCGAGCGCCTGACCAGAGTTGCACGCATCAATCACCAGTAGCAGTTGATCAGCATCCACCGGTCTCAGAGCGTCTTCCAGTTCAGTGTCCGAAACGCTATGGGCCAGAATTGTCTGTAGGCTGCTGGCGTTTAAATTCGCGCGTGCTCCTTGATAACCGAGATCGTGCGGCAACAAGTAGAACCGGTCCTTTTGGGCCGTCCCATGACCTGAGAAGTAGATGACGACGATGTCTTCAGGTTGCGCGGCGGGAACCTTGTCGAGAATCGCGGGCTCGCCTGGACCACGAGGTCCGCTTTCGGTGCCCGCCAGTCGCTTAATAGCGTGTAGGATGTTGGCCTTCGTCGCCTCCTTATCTAAAAGCGGTATCACGACGAATGGATCATAGCGTTTGAGTCTTTCCTGCTGGCTCTTCAACTGCTCGCTGACGGCAATTGCATCAGCTACGGAATAGTTGAGACTGAACGCTGGGTTCTCGTACTGGCCTACTCCAATGGCGAGCACAAAGGCGGTGCCAGTGCGCTTGAGGCTGGACGCGCCAGTGACGCGCAGACTCGCATCATTGCTTTTTACGTTATCGCGATTAAACGCATAGGCTGTAAATCGATTCTCGCCGGCTACAATAGGAACGGTGGCTTCCAACGTCCCGCGAATACTATCTTTGAGCGCGTCGCCTGGCCAGGCTTTTACCAGCAAACCATTCCTAAAAAGCCGCACGTCTTTCGCACCGCTGCCAGTGCTGTGGTTCTGGTCAGCTTGAGTTTCAGTAATCTCCACACTGATGCGAACCTTGCGCTCACTGATTGCATCGGTGTGTTGAACTCCGGCAAGTTTCAAACCTAATTGCGGCTGCCTTCGGTCTCGGCGAGAAATATCAAAAGCCGGGCGTGGATTATTCCCTGCCAGGATATCGGCGAGTAAGGCCGGGTAGTAATACTCATTGAAGAATGCTTCAACCGGAGAAACACTGAAAGTACTGCCGCCAAATCGCCAAAGTATTTGGCTCCACGAAGAAGGAGAACCGTCAAAAAGTCCTTCGGGAGTGACAACCAGCCAGTCGTTCGTATCTCGCATGGAGACGAGGGTTGCAACGAGAGTCTTCGCCGCACTCCTCCAAACCATCAGGCTGCCATCGCCGCTGCCTGACAAAATCCATCGTCCGTCGGCTGTGAACGCAACACTATTTACATCGCCCGCTCCGCCATCAAGCGCATGCAAAAGTTTTCCCGTAGCAGTCTCCCAGATTCTCACCTTGCGATCACTGCCTCCCGATACAACCGAGCGGCCATCCGGACTAAACGTGATCGCGAGCACGCTGCCAGTGGTTCCGTTTAGAGTGGCGGTCTGATTCCCTGTCTGGAGATCCCAAACGCCGATCAAACCATCTGCTCCGCCCGCTGCCAACCGCTTGCTGTCAGGACTGAAACTAATTGCGTTGACTTGCTCGGTCAGCGTTCCAAGAGTTCGCGGACTCCCACTCTCGAGATCCCAGACGAGCACACTCTTGTCGACACTACCCGCAGCCAGAAACTTTCCGTCAGCACTGTATGCGATGCTGGTGATCTCTGCTTTCGGACCAGCTAAGACCCGACTCTCTTTCGTAGTGAGATCCCAGATTCTTACACCACTTTCTCCACCTGCGGCCGCTAACTTTTTGGCATCGTGACTGAAGGCCACCGAGTTTATTCCTGACGAACTTTGAGGAAGGCTAAACGCCTCGCGTCCACTCGCAACCTCCCAGACTTTTACTTCGCCGCTGATGCTGCCGGATGCAAGCAGCCGGCTATCCGGGCTGAAGGCAACAGAGGAGACGACTCCCTTGTGACCCGTTAGTCGCGGCAACTCGCGTCCCGTCGCCACTTGCCACAGGCGAACCGTGCGGTCGTTGGTACCTGCAGCGAGCCATTTGCCATCAGGGCTGGCAGCTATCGAGTAAAAGCCTGTCGAGCGACTTTCCAAAATTCGATGCGGTTCATTTTTCTGAGCACTGGAAAGTTCCACCGTGCGGCTGCCGTTGGTCTGCGCGAGTTGAGTACCTGATGCATTGAAAGTTCCCACCAAAATACCGCCGTCATCAGTCGTTGGACGAGACACTCCTTCCTGCTTGCCTGAGTTCGCATTCCAGACTGTTACGACTCGGTCCGTACTCAGTGCCACCACCGCATCAGACTTCGTAAACAATGAGAGAATCCCGGCTGAGCCAAGCTTCATTTCCAGGCGTGGTTGGTTGCTTTCAAGTCGCCAAACCATGACGTCGCCGCCTGAACTTCCCGAAGCCAGCCAACGATTGTCGGGAGCAAAACTCAACGCTGAGATCTTTTGGGTATTCTTTCTTAAGGTAGACACCTCCCGGCCCGTGGCTGTTTCCCAGATTTTTATAGTGGTATCGGCGCTGCCTG
>JANNON010000522.1:0-10466 GCA_031399105.1 Blastocatellia bacterium
ACAGCAGACAGCGAACAGCAAACAGCAAAGAGCGAACAGCAGACAGCCAGATCGGATGCGTGGCCGCTTCTGAATCTGGCTGTCTGCTGTTCGCTTTTCGCTGTCTTCTGCTGTTTGCTTAGTTGCTCTGCTAGAATGCTCGCAACCCAAAATGATTCTCAACGAAATTGAGCAACTGTTGGCCGCGTTTAAGAGCGGAGAGTTGGATAAATCCGAGGCTGCTCGGCGGATCAACGGTCTTCATTGTGAAGACATCGGCTATGCTCGAGTTGATCACGCTCGGGCCTTGCGTCAGGGTTTTCCCGAGGTTGTCTTCGGCGCTGGCAAAACTCGCGCGCAGGTAGTCGGCATAGTTGAACGGCTGATTCAACGAGCCCCTAACGTTCTAATCACGCACACTGACGAAGGGACCTTTGGAGAAGTTCGCAATGTGGTTACCGATGCGGAATGGCATCCGACCGCGCGACTAATTCGAATTCAGCGTGATCAGACCGAACTCGGCGTAGGCTCGATCGCAGTCGTCACGGCCGGCACTAGTGACATCCCCGTCGCCGAAGAGGCCGCACTTACAGCTGAGGCAATGGGCAATCGTGTCGATCGAGTTTGGGATGTTGGCGTGGCCGGCATTCACCGAGTGCTGGCTGAACGCGCACTGTTGCAGCGCGCGAGAGTTGCCGTGGTGGCAGCGGGAATGGAAGGGGCATTGCCGTCGGTTGTCGGTGGTTTGGTTGCGGTTCCAGTGGTTGCGATTCCCACCAGCATCGGCTATGGCGCATCGTTTGGTGGCGTTAGCGCGTTGCTGGGTATGTTGAATTCATGCGCTTCAAACGTGACAGTTGTGAACATCGACAACGGTTTCGGAGCCGGGTTTGTCGCTAGCTTGATCAACCGCAAGTGGGAACCGTCTAATGATTAGATCGATAGTCAAGGTGTGGAGTCTGCGCAGAGCGTGAATCATAGCCGTCACGAGCCCGGTAGCAGTCTCACAGTTAGGAAGGCGGACCCTGGTCCCCGCAAAACTCGCGCCGCCATTAAGCATGGAAGTAAACGATTATCCGGGTTGAAAGCCTATGCTCGACTAAAAGCCTTTTCAGTTTGAAGCGGGGACAGGGTCCGCCTTCCTGACAGTGAGACTTTCAGGCTTGAGAGTTGAGCTGAGAGTTAGTGGTTGTGAACGTTGCCCAGTTTCTGGCTAATAATCGCTTGCCCAATTACTCCTCAACTGCAGCGCCAATCATCCACTCGCGGAAAAAGATCCTCCTCGTAATCCCGATCGCGTTGGTATGTTCAGCGTTGATCTTGTCGGGTTGCGTCTCTCCCAAACGTACGCCGAACCTCGCACGAATTTTTGCCGCCGCTCGGGCGAAAACCGGCAAGCCACCAGTGATCGTTATTCCCGGAATGCTCGGCTCACAACTCATCAATTCTAAAACCGGAGTTGTTGAGTGGCCTTCAGTTTTCCGCACTTCGAAGAACGACGCCATCCTCCCGATCTCGCCGGATCTCAACGCAAATCGCGACGACCTCGTCCCTGGAAGGATCGTTGAGACACTGCGGCTGGGCCGGGTGCTTCCGGAAGTTTACGTCTATCGCGATCTACTCGAAGCTCTGCGACAGTACGGCGGTTATCGCGAAGCCGAGTGGAACAACCCACCCGCAAATGGCGACCGAGACACCTTCTACGTCTTTGCTTACGATTGGCGGCGCGACAACGTGGAAAATGCCCGCGAACTAGTGCGACGTGTTGAGCGACTGAAAGACAGCCTCAAACGGCCTGATTTGCGTTTCAACGTGATCGCGCATTCGATGGGTGGACTGGTCGCTCGATACGCGGCGATGTACGGCAACAACGACCTGCCCGCGGACGATATTCCGATTCAGCCGAACTGGTCGGGCGCGGCGCACATCAACAAAATCATTATGTTGGGAGTGCCGAATGAAGGATCGGCGGATGCCTTTGCGACTTTGCTATACGGCTATTCGATCACGGAAGGTTTGCGTCGGCGGGTACCGTTGCTGAACAAGTTGACAGCAGAAGATGCGATCACGTCGCCAGCACTTTTTCAACTACTGCCGCACGGCTCCGTTGCGAGGTTTCTTGATGAGGAACTCAAACCCCTGGCGGTAGATCTTTACGATCCAGAAACGTGGAAGCGTTTTGGCTGGTCGGCGATTAACGATCCCGAGTATCGACGGTTGTACGCATCCGGCAAAAATGGTCTGGCACCAGCAGAAATCGATGATCGTTTGCGCAATCTCGACGCTTATTTTGTCGCCGTCCTAAAACGAGCTAAGCGTTTTCACGAGGCCCTCGATGCGGCGTCGGAAGCGAATCCTCCAATCATGTTGTTTGCAGTCGGGGGCGATTGCGAAGAGACGCTCGATGCTCCCTTAGTGATGCGAGATAAGAACAACCGCTGGACTACCTTGATTCGACCGCAGGAGATCAAGACTGCGTCGGGAAGGAAGATCGGGAAGCGGGAAGTAACTGAGGCGATGTACTCGCCGGGCGATGGCCGTGTGACGCGGAGATCGTTATTGGGAGAAGATCTCGCTGGTCGGAGACGCGTTGGCAGTCTGTTTGATTCGCCGCTGGCGCTGACGTCCGCGGTGTTTGGCTGTGACTTGCATGGCCAGCTACAGCGAAACGCGACGCTTCAGGATAATGCGTTGACGGTGTTGGTGAGTGAAGCGATGAGGTGAAGTGATGCGGAGCCCTTGAATGCGCCGACAAAGTCGGCGCTTTTCGACATTCGCCATTAATCCAACGTTCGGAGTATCCAGAATAAAAAGCGCCGACAAGTCGGCGCACTCCAAAGGCTCCGCATTGTTTGGCACTCTGTTGCAACTAAGGCTTGCTAGTCGGAAGAGTCTCGCTTGCCGTTGCGACCTTCGCTGAAATAGCGCTCAGCCAAGGTCATTAAGTGTCTGAGTTTCTCATCGGTGCTTTTGAGGCTCTGATCGGTGCGAGCCAGTGATTCACAAAGAATTCTCTGAGATTCCACTAGCGCCTTGATCTTAAGATTAATCTCCTTTGAGTCTTCCTGAGAGCGAGAATGCGCTTCAGTGAGATCGAATTGGGAGTTCACCAGCGCATTGAATTTGACGTTTAAGTCTTCAAAACTTTGCTCCGTTCGAGCTTGCGCTTCTGTAAGACTGATTTGGGAATCAACTAACAATTCGAATTTGGCGTTAACATCCTTAAAGCCTTCCAGCGTGAAGTTGGCAAGTCGGGCCACAACGTTTTCAGTTTTCGCTTGCACCTCACGCAGTTGCAGAATATCGGACGCGAACTGGGCTTGCTGCTCGACTATAAAGTTCATTTGCCTGTCGAATTCATCGTTGCTCATCAGGAAACGCTCCTGGAATCATCGTGACTCCCAGTGTAGCCAATGCCTGGCAGGCTCTCTAGTAGGACGGGCTGACCGGGTGTTTCAATTTATTGCCAGAAATCAGGTAGCCAATCATGGATTGATCACCTGGTTGAGCTTCTCTGCCCAGTCTTGATCGAGATTCTGCAGAATGTTGTACTGCTCGAGCGCGGCGTCGCGGTTTCCCATCGCCAGTAACGAACGACCGAGATTGTAATAAGCCCGCCCAAAATCCGGCTTCAACCTGATCGCTTGCCGAAACGACTCTAACGCTTCATTCATCTTACCGAGTTCGATGAACGACTCACCCAAACTATTCGGCGGCCCAGCGTCACCAGGTTTAAGCGAAGCCAGTTGCTTGAACACTTCAACAGCTTCATTGAACTTCTTCGACTTAACATACCGAGAACCCAGCCGCTCGTACGCACTTGTGTAATCGGGGCGTAATCGAATCGCCTGCTTGTAAGCTTGGATCTCATCGTCAACTTTGCCCCAATCGCGAAACACCAGCCCGAGGGCGTAATAGGCGTCAGCTGAGTTGTAGGGATCGAGTTTGATAGCCGCGCGGTAAGCTTCGGCCGCTTCACGATATTGTTTTAGGTAATAACTCGCCAGGCCGATATTAAAATACGATTCCGCAGAGGGCCGCAGGCTGACGGCTTTCCTCGACGCCTCGATTGCTTCCGCATGGCGGCCCAACTTCTCATTACAAAATCCGCTCTGCGCCCACGCCTCGGCGTAATTGCTGTCAGACTCGGCCGCTTTCTCAAAATAGCCAAGTGCCGTAGCGCAGTCGTCTTTGGAAAGGAAACTCAGCCCATCGCGGAACAACTGCACGGCCTTCGCTCGTTTGTTCCGTCCAGCCGCAACCACCAAATCAGACAGCGGCATCGCTGCGCTTGAAACTTGCAATTGGGAAATGCGTTCAGATGGGATTGCGAAGTTCACGCTCTGGCCACCGGTAATCTGCAAAGTGGCGACGCCGATGACCTGACCTTGCATGTTTACGACCGGACTGCCACTCGAGCCGGGTGAGATTGGCGCGGTGATCTGAATAATTCTTCCAAACGTGGGGATGTCGCGCACGGCTGAAACGATGCCGTTGGTAACGCTGCCTTCCAGGCCGAACGGATTGCCTATCACGACAACACTCTCGCCTTCCTGAGGTGAGGTGCGGTCAAGCGAAAGCGGACGAATGTGCGTGGCCGGTGTTTCAATCTTGAGTAACGCCAAATCGCCTTCCGCATCAATGGCAAGGACGCCTTTGACGAGAAACTTCGCGCCAGTGGACGAATGAATCTCGGCACGAAAGGCGCCATCGATCACGTGGCGGTTTGTGACGACGCGATCGGCTTCGACGAAAAAGCCGCTGCCCCGAGAGAGCTTCTCACCTTTGGCGTCAAACGTTTCTATTGCGACAGCGGAAGGCTTAATGCGGCGGACAAGTTCCGGAAGATCGCCTTGCGCCGAAGCATCAGCAACAAAGGTGAAGAGTAAGAACGATAGGAGCCAGGGGAATTTCATTAAGGGAATCTTTGGCGATACCAGACGCCTATTTCAAACGTGCTTAGTTCAACGGCTTTGCCGCATTCCTTGCGGTAAGCCTATGGCTTACCGAACTGCGCTCGTTTTGCTGTTTTGCTATGCCTTTCTAAGCCGTAGGCGTAGCCTCAATTTATCAACCAAAGCTTGCGGTAAGCCGTAGGCTTACCGCAACGAAGGCGGCAGAGCCGCGCGGGGGTAAACCACCCTTCCCAACCTTGGAGCCTTACCACTTGAGCGATCCTCACAAGCCTGTTAGTGCGAGTTTTTGAACGTGCGAAACAACCTCAGTAAGTTTAACGTCTTCACTCGATTTCGAAGCTCGACTGAAAAGTTCGACAACTCCGTCGGCGACTTTCTTTCCAACCGTGACGCGGTAGGGAATACCGATCAGATCGGCGTCTTTGAACTTTACCCCGGCTCGCTCATCGCGGTCATCCAGTAATACGTCGAGCCCGGCTCGGTGCATTTCCTGGTAAAGTTTCTCTCCAGTCTGCCGCAACTGCTCGTCCTTAATGTTGGTCAGCGTAACGACTACATCAAAAGGCGCGAGGCTTCTGGGCCAGATGATCCCGTCGGAGTCGTGATGTAGTTCGATGGCCGAAGCCATGATGCGTTCCACTCCAATTCCATAACTGCCCATCACGATCGGCACGTCTTTGCCATCCTGTGTGAGCACCGTTGCGCCCATCGATTCCGAATACTTTGTGCCGAGCTTGAAGATGTGCCCAATCTCGAGCGACTTGGCGACTTCCAAAACTCCCGTCTGACACTGTGGGCATTTTTCGCCGGAACCAATCAGACGGAGATCCAGCCAGCGGTCAACTTTGATGTCTCGCTCGACCTCGACGCCGCGAATGTGAAAGTCGTCCGTGTTAGCTCCGGTGGTCATGTTCCGACGGCCTCGCAATGATTGGTCGGCAATGATCTCGATCTCTTTGCCTGCCACTCGTGCCTTCTGCTTCGCTCCCACAGCTCCTAGACTGCCGGCGCTGGCGCCGAGCAGGGAGACAATCTCTTCCGCTTGCGCTGCACGGATCTCGGCCCCGCCCAGATTGTCTGCGAGTTTGGTTTCGTGCAATTGATGATCTCCTCGCAAGAGGACGAGAAGAGTTTTTGCTGCTCCGTTGAGACTAGAAACATACACCAGCGTCTTGATCTGTTTGTCGCCCGGTACGCCTTCGCCAAAGTTCGTTAAGTCTTCGATCGTCCGCACGCCGGGAGTCGGAAACTCAGCAGGGAAGTCCAGGCCAATACCATCCTCGACTTCTGCTACGAGCGAAGTAGCCTTTTCGAGATTCGCGGCGTAACCACAGTTTTCACAAGTCGCGATTAGGTCTTCACCGGCATCAGTCTTCACCATGAACTCGTTTGAAGCCGAGCCGCCCATGGCGCCGGATGACGCTTCGACGATCACGTATTTCAAACCGCAACGATCGAAAATCCGCTTGTAGGCTTCGCGCTGATCCGCAAAAGATTTGTCCAGTCCAGCCTGATCGACGTCGAAGGAATACGCGTCTTTCATAATGAACTGGCGCACGCGCAACACTCCGGATTTCGGACGGGCTTCGTCGCGAAACTTCACTTGAATCTGATACCAAACCTGCGGCAGTTGTTTGTAAGACCGCAGATCGTTACGAGCAATCGAAGTGAATACTTCTTCATGCGTCATTCCCAGACAAAGGTCGGCCCCTTTGCGATCCTTGAGACGAAACATGTTGTCGCCCATCACCGACCAGCGTCCGGATTCATCCCAGACTTCGCGCGGATTCAGTGCCGGCAGAAAGAATTCCTGACCACCGATGCGATTCATCTCCTCGCGCAGGATCTGCATGATCTTCAGGGTGACGCGCTGAGCCAGCGGTAAGTAAGAGTAGATTCCCGCGCCGAGTTGGCGAACCATGCCGGCACGCAGGAGCAGTTTGTGCGATACGACCTCTGCATCGGCAGGATCTTCACGAAGAGTGGGAATGAAATATTGTGACCAACGCATTTTGTTTTGGGTTCGATTCCTGTAACGAATGTAGACGTTGCATTCTCGCTTAGGCTTTCAGTAAGCGCAAATCGAGGGTGTTGGGGGTAGGGTGTGGGGGTGGGCGGGAAATATCCTTGCGAGTTCCAGACACCCAACAACACCCTACACCCAACCCCCAATACCCTTTACCCTACCCCAAACACCCTTTCTTCTACCCCCTTCACCCGATACCTTCCTTGATGTACCATCCAGTTCTTCATTCGCTAATCAACTTTTAAGACTAAGGACTGCATCATGAAAATCGCACTCGCAAGCGATCACGCGGGTTTTGCTGAGAAGGAAAAATTGAAGCCCTTGCTGCAGGAGATGGGAATTGAGGTCCACGATCTGGGTACGGTATCCGAGGATTCGGTGGACTATCCAGATTATGCGGCCCGTGTCGGTCGTGAAGTTTCGAGTGGTCAAGCCGACCAGGGATTGTTGGTGTGTGGCTCAGGAACGGGCATGGCAATCGCAGCCAACAAGGTTCCGGGTGTTCGTGCGGCCGTGGCCTGGAATGAGGAGACGGCCCGATTGGCACGCCAACACAATGACGCTAACGTGCTTGCCGTCGGCGCGCGCACTACGCCTGAAGTGGAGATCCCGTTAATCGTTCGCACCTTTTTTACAACTCCCTTCGACGGTGGCCGTCACGCCGGGCGCGTGGAAAAAATAAAGGCGTTGGAAAAGTGCTGAGTGCTGAGTACTGAGTGCTGAGTTCCCAGGAGCCAGCTGCGGTATCGAGTTTCGAGTCCGCCCAACTTCTGACATCTGACATCTGACATCTGAGGCCAAAATGAGAGACCTTCTAAACGCTCCGCTCGCTGAAGTTGACCCATTAATCTCCGAAGCTATCGACAACGAAGTTGCCCGACAGGCGAATGGTCTTGAGTTGATCGCTTCTGAGAACTTTGTCAGTGAAGCCGTGCTCGAAGCGATGGGCTCGGTGTTCACCAACAAGTATGCCGAAGGCTATCCCCGAAAACGTTACTACGGCGGTTGCGAGTGGACTGACGTGGTTGAGCAGGCCGCGATTGATCGCGCGAAAGAATTGTTCGGGGCAGAGCACGCAAACGTGCAACCCCACAGCGGTGCACAGGCGAACATGTCTGTCTATCTCGCGGCGATTCAATACGGCGATCAGATTCTCGGCATGAATCTCTCGCACGGTGGCCACCTAACCCACGGACATCCGATGAATTTTTCCGGGATCAGCTACAAGGTCGCCGACTATGGCGTGTCTCGCGAAACGGAACAGATTGACTACGATGAACTCCAGCGGATCGCGGAAGAGCACAAACCAAAGTTGATTGTCTGTGGCGCTTCTGCTTACCCGCGCATTATTGATTTCGAACGCATCGGACAGATTACTAAGAGCATCGGTGCAAGGATGTTTGCCGACATCGCTCATATAGCCGGGCCGATTGCTGCCGGTCTTCACCCCTCGCCGGTACCGCACGCTGATTACGTAACGACGACTACTCACAAGACGCTGCGTGGTCCACGCGGCGGACTGATTCTCTGTAAAGGGGAGCACGCGAAAGAGATAGATCGAAAGCTTTTTCCGGGTGTGCAGGGTGGGCCACTCGTGCACATCATTGCGGCGAAGGCCGTCGCGTTCGGAGAGGCGTTGCGCGATGACTTCAAAGAGTATCAGCGTCAGATTCTTGCCAATGCCAAAGCACTTGCAAGCGAGCTGCAGGAGCAGGGCCTGCGTTTAGTTTCCGGCGGTACCGACAATCATCTTATGCTGGTAGACGTTTGGATGGACGGGAAGGGAATCACGGGCAAAGACGCCGAGAAGGCGCTCGAAGCAGCGCTTATCACCGTTAACAAGAACACCATTCCGTTCGATCAAAACAAGCCGTTCGTCGCGTCCGGACTGCGGATCGGAACGCCGGCGGTAACCACGCGCGGAATGAGAGAAGCGGAGATGCAGGAAATCGGCCGTTTGATTGCAGAGATCATTCACGAGCCGGAATCTGACGAAGTGCGCGCGAAGGTACGACAAGGCGTGGCTGATTTAACTGCACGCTTTCCGCTCTACCCGAAACGATTGAAGCCGATCAGTGCATCAGGAGCCGGCGGTTCGGACTAGCCGTCGTCAAATAAACACAATCAAAAGGCCTTCGGAGAGAAGTGTGATGAACGATGATATGCAGAAGACGATGCAGTTTATTTTGGAGCAGCAAGCTCAGTTTGCCTCGAACATGCAGAAGCTTGAAGAAACCCAGATCGCCGATCATGCGAGAATTGCCGGGGTGGAAGAACGAATGAATAACATCGAAAAGGTAATGCTCCGTTTGGCTAACGTGCAGGTTGAGTCCAATAGCCGGATGGCTGTAGTCGAAGACACCATGCGTAAGATTGCCATCGTTCACGCTGAGACGGACGAGCGCCTCAACATTCTCGTCAATACCGTCGAGCGCTACATAAGCGAACGTCGCAATGGTAAGTAGAGCCGTCAAATGCCATCACCGCTCACTCGCCAACAAGAATAGTGGGGCTCGCTTTGTGAAGCGGGCAAAGTAGTCGGTCCTTCGAAAAGCTTGCACAAAAAGTGCACGGATCTGGCCGCTGGGGGATACGTCTCATTCACCCAAACCTTCAGGTTGGGGATCAGCGAACCAAATAAAGTTAGGAACTATTTCAATGGTTTCCTATGCTTAACAGACTCAAGAGCTTGCGTTTAAAAACCATTGAAATGATTTCCGGTGGCACTGGACAACGGCAAGCCCCAACCTGGGTTGGGTGAATGAGACGAAAGCCTCGTAACGATGTACCGACTTTTTGTGCAAAGCCCCTTCGAGATCTAACCGGATTGACCCTAACAATGGAACGCTAATGTATGAAACTCTTCTCCAGATCATTTGTCCTGTTCGCGGTGTGTTTAAGCGCGGGATTACTAATTACTGTATCGGCCCAGGAACCAACCAAAACCACTCCGGGTGTTGAGTGGCAACGATACGAACTCGGCAAAGGCACGTTCACCGCGCTCTTTCCGGCGAAGCCAACGGAAGAATTCACGCCGTCGCCGGCAGCCGCCGAGATGGCAATCGACTTGTACGTTTACTCCGTGTCGACTCCGAACGGAGTCTTTGTCGCTCAATATGCTCATCTGGGAGCGGAGGCCGAAAAGTGGCCGCCCAATAGCACTACTTTTTATGACGGCGTGTGGAAGGGAATTAAAGAGTCGTTCGACGAACGCATGGTTGCAGCGAAAAGTCCGCAACGAACTGAGCTGTTGCAAACGCGGTCAGCTAAGTTTGCGGGCAGTGATGGACGAGAACTGGTTTTCAACCTGGGACAGTTCAAAGGCAGAGTCCTGATGACGCGCATCCGTCGTCACGCATATGTGGCGATGGTCATGCGGACGGAAAAGATGGAGCTTGCCGATGAGGACAACTCTCTGAATTCGTTTGTGTTGAAAGTACCGGAGCCGGTTAAAACCCTGGATCAGTAGCGACACAATTCAGAACCGAGGAGCGGAGCGACCGGGTCCCTTCGCCTCAGACTCAACTCGCCTGTGATGAGCAGTC
>JANNON010000534.1:0-2611 GCA_031399105.1 Blastocatellia bacterium
TCAGGGTGAAGTTCAACCTTAGCAACCGGCGGGGACAGGGTCCGCCTTCCTAACAGCGAGACGTTCCCACATGCTCGTTGTTTACCAAGCTCTCGAGCTGACAGCAGTCGCTCAGTCATCCTCACGTTTGCCCATGAACGACCTCACCAATTCCCGACTCAACGAAGCTGCACGCCGACAGATCGCCGAACTGTTTGCAAGCCACGTCGAGTGGTTTCAGACGACCGGCGACGGGAATCCGCAGGCATTAAGGAAAACCGAACTCGATATCTCCGTCTCCAACGGAAAACTGATCCTGACATGCTGGACCGAGAAGGGAACGCGCTCGTGGAAGATCCGCGATTGGAGGTGGACTGGTGAAAAGCTCTTGCTGCACGCATCGCGACGCATGGGCGCCGAACGTCCCCTGATCGAACTGATTCCGCGTGCCGCCGCCAGCGCCATCGCGGCTACCGTGAAAGCAGCGCGTCAAAAGCGTTGTGAACTGCTCGCCCAAATGACATGCGCAAAGATAGCCGGCGCGAAGGTAGAGCGGGCGTCGTTGAGTCCGGGAATACGGCGCGGTCAACCCGGTCGCTACGCGCGCATCGTTCTCTGGGCCAGACATCAGCGTCTGGCAGTCACTGCTTCGGTAGCTTCGCATAATGCAAGCGACGCCGATTCGTTCCTGTCAGCCGCACTGCTTTGGTTCACACGGCTCGGCGAAAGAGCAAAGCCGCCGTACATCCAACAGCTTTGGTTAATTGTCGAAGGGGAGCTGGCGAAAGGCCTGCTGCCAAAAGTCGCGTTGCTGAAAGACGGTTTGCAGCAAGCCATTCAAGTGTTTGAAATCGATGATGCCTGGACTTCGTTGCAGCCGTTGACGATTCCTGAGCGAGAGGAACTTTGGCAAAAGCGATTGAAGCGCTTTCCACCGGTAGTTGAGCCTGAGGTGAGCGAGCTGGCCCAGGCGATTCTTGCAGAGGCGCCCTCGGCCATAGACATCGTGCGCGCGCGTCACGGCGAAACGCTTCGCTATCACGGATTACCTTTTGCGCGTGTCAGACGTCTGTTTCAAACCGAGCGAGTTTGGTTTGGAACCGAGTCCGCGCAACGTCGCTTGCTTGACGAGTCGAGTTTTCCGGAGTGGATCAATCTCTTCAACGATCTGCAAACGCAGCGGTCTGACGCAGCCGCAGATCGCCGTCATGCGTTATATCGAAATGCTTCGGAAGCGTGGTTGGAATCAATGCTGCGGAGAGACATTTCACAACTGGATCCCGGACTAATCGTCGCGCCGCTGCACGCACAGTTTCGAACGGCGCCGGGCGGAAAACTCGGTGTGAGGCCGATTGATCTGCTGGCGTTGCGACAAGACGGTCGGCTTGTAGTAATCGAATTGAAAGTGTTCGAAGATCGCGAGCACGTATTCCAGGGAGTTGGTTACTGGCAGCGAGTCGAGGCGCACCGTCGTCGTGGTCATATCTCACGCGCGAAACTTTTCGGGACGCGACGCATCAGTGACGAATCGCCGCTCGTCTACCTCGTCGCGCCAACACTTCGTGTGCATCCGGCGTTCACAACTCTAGCGCGTTTCGTCACGCCCGATATCGAGATCTACCGCTTCGATATCAATGAAGACTGGCGCTCCGGCGTCCGCGTGATGCGCAGGATGCGAGTCAACTGACCCCCGGCCGACTATTTAAGTGAGGTCGTCTTGGAGGCGCACACTCAGGAAATTCTTGACAGCATTTCGAGATGCTCTCTAGACTGCTCGCTCAGCCAAGGATTTCACGGCGTCCTCCCCGACCTCTCAGTTCGGCGCTCGACATCCATAGACTGGCTCTTTTTGAATTTGGAATTTTAACTGTCCTGCCACTATTGCCCTCGGTAGACTCCCAATGTCCAAATCGGTGGCTCGTCCTCTACTCGCCCAGTTTCTCAACATCAGGTTTGTCCAAGCGTGCCTCATAGTGATCATTAGCGGTTCCCCCTTTGCGGCGAAGGCGCAGACTTGTCCCACCCAGGGAAGCGGCAGTCATACGATCTCAGCCGAAATTTCTTCTAACGGCACCGCACTCCCCGGCAATCCGGTGTCACCTGTGGGCACCACGTTGCGAATAGATGCGACTGTTAGCACCAGCGGCAGCTGCGAAACTGCCTGCACTTATTATCCGAATCTGGTGAATCACATTGCGGTGACGGCTGACATTTCGACCAACGGCAGCCTCAACGGCACCTACGGCATAGGGAACGTATTCGGACTAAATCCCAACGGCACCACCGGTTTTTTCGCGGTGCTGGATACGCATGCTTCCAACTCGACCGGGCCGATTCTTTTCACGCCTTCTGCTCCCGGCACTTATGTCTTTCACGTTCAGGGAATAATTGATCGTCATCCCAACTGTTCCAACATCTCCGACGTCACGAACGTGGTCGACATCGTGATCAATGTCGGAGACGCCGATGCCGCGCCAAATTCTGGCGCTCCGAGCTGCAATTCGGGCGTCGGTGAGCCGGTGAACGTCACCAACGGCAACATGTACCTCGAGCAAACCGACTATCGGCTGCCGGGGAGAGGGGTGGGTCTGCAGATCACCCGGGCTTACAACAGCAAGAAGCAGTTTGCCGG
>JANNON010000540.1:0-6769 GCA_031399105.1 Blastocatellia bacterium
ATAACGCAGATGATGACCCTCGGCGATGGCGACATGAAAGAGACGCTACAGAGTTTCGTAGCGCGCGCCAAGACTGAGATTAATTGCGACGCGGTGACCCTCTTCATTTATAACGAGGCGACAGACCGCCTTCTGCCCCTCACCACCATGGTCGGAGTTAAGCACAAAAAGAACGCCAGCCACTGTCAGGACGCGCCACGCGACTCGATGATTTACATGATGCTTGCGCTGGACGAACCCTACCACTGTGTTCCCCGCGTCGCGGACGACGAAGTGTTCAAGGACCGGGCCTTCGTCATACGGGAAGAGATCAAGTCGGTGTGCGCCATCCCGCTAAAGGTTAAGGAACACCGCGTCGGTGTGTTGTTCGTCAACTACCGCACTCTTCACAGCTTCACCCCAGCGGAACTCGACCATATCCTGCTCCTGGCAAATCAAGTTGCGGTCAGAATCCACATCGGCCTCTTGTATGGCAAGCAGCAAGGGCTCGTGGAACTGTCCAAGCAGTTGCTCGGCGCCACTGACCTGACTAGCGCACTGGATAAGGCGATGAACAAAGCTGCCGATTCGCTCGGAGCGGAATTCGTCGCCATTGTCATGCCTGATGCGGATGGGCGCCTTAAGTTTGAAAGTTCGTGGGGATGGACGGAGGAGGACGTTAAGCTTTACGAAGAGGGTAACGTCGAAGAATACCAGACCGGCTATACGATCAAGCACGGGGAGCCTGTGTTAGTCACCGACTACTTCCAGGAGCGCTTCAAGCCGCGCTTCAGAGTGCCTAGCATAGTCGAGGCGAAGGGGATCAAATCCGGTTTGAGCGTACCAATGTTAGCGGGGGACAAACCCGTGGGAGCCATGCTGGCCCATTTCATGACTCCGCACTCAATGACTGAGCTAACGGAGTGGGCAGGCACGCTCTCTCTGATCGCCAACCTCACCGCCATTTCCATCCAGCACCATCGCGCTATCGAGAGCAAGATAGCTTCGTTGGAGGCCGTCCAGCGGGCGAGCGACGAGATTTCCAGGATCAGGCTCGGAACGGATAAGAGCGAGGTGCTCGCCCGGCTTGTCGAGCAGGCGGTCGTCTGCCTTCCGCAGGCGTATCTGGGTACCATCCAGACCTACGATCAGGCGAGGAACGAGTTGCGCTTCGAGAGCGTGTACTCGAATGAGGGATACGACAGCCTGCTGCATCTGGAGGGAGGAACGAGGCCGCTGGGCATCGAAAAGAGGCCGCAGGTGGGGGAAAATAAACCACTCGTGCGCCGTCCCGGGGACCCGGTTGGCATTGCTGGGCGCACTGTTCTCGAAAAGGAGCCGCAGTTAGTAGACGACGTCAGACTTGACAGAGACTACTTCACCTTCTCTCCTGAAACGAAATCCGAGTTAGCCGTGCCGCTCCTGACCGATGAAAACGAGGTTCTGGGCGTACTCAACGTGGAGAGCAAAAAGCTGGCCGCTTTCAACAAGGACGATGAGCAGGCGTTGCTTGCCCTCGCCAAGATCATCGTCGCCACGATTCAGAATGCCGAGCAATACAGGCGTCTGAATCATAGCGAGCAGGCTAGACTTCTGGAAGAGAAAGAGATGCAAGTGAACTCTCAAACCACCCTCGCATGGCTGGGACTGGCGAGTTCCGTTTGGGGGCACAGCGTTGCCGGGCACGCGATCGACATTCGGGACAACCTGGCCTTGCTGCGGACGAAACTGAAAGACTATTCCCTTGATCCTAAGCTACAAGAGTTGCTCGACGGCAAACTCAGAGTCCTTGACGAGATGGCTAGAGAGATCCGAAAGAAGCCGATTGTTGCCCTTCTCTCTCTCGACGAAGCACTCTCAGATGTCCCAATCAACGGTCTTATCCAGAAGCGAATCAATCAACTCTGGGGACAAAGGCGCTACCGGACCGTTCGCCGGACGATGAATTTTGCCAGGCAGGAGCCGCGCGTACGTTGTAGCCCGGACTGGATAAAACGGATGCTGGACATTCTGATCGACAACGCCGTTGACGCAATGACCAACAGCGCGGCCCCCTCCTTGACCATCAGTACCAGGATCGTGGAAAACCAGGTGGAAATCGCCATAACCGATACGGGACCGGGCATCCCTCAGGATATTAAGCACAAACTGTTCAGACAGACCATCGCCAAGCACGCTGACTCAAAGGGTCTGGGAACCGGCCTTTTGATGGTACAAGCCATCGCCCAGACCTATAGAGGTAAAGCTAGAGTGGGCCGGACTGGGCCAAACGGAACAACGATGTATGTCTGTTTACCCATCATAGAGCACAGTTGAGTTGCATGTAGCTGAGAGCAGGGGTTAGCCACCCGGGTGCTCCATCACCCTGGCGGTTCTTAAAACTTCCACGTACAGCATCTCGTATGAAGCAGTGAACTCTCCCGCAGAGGTCCCGAGGGAGGGCGGCGTAGCATGGGCTGGTTTTGTTGTAAGTCGCCGCTGGTTTTATGGTAGATTTACCGTTCATTTTACTGCCTGGTCGGATTAGATGGTTCCATGCGGCTTTACGAGCCGTACTTTTACGCCTCATCGGATCGAACCCTGATACACCACGGTCTGGAGCGCACCGTCCTCCCCGAGTCTCTACTATGTCTACTCAACACCTCATTGACCCGTCTCAGGAAACGGAATTTGATGGCGGAGACCTTGGCCCGCATGGTGGTGGTCACAGTCGAAAGCCACAGGTTCTCATCGCCGATAATAGTGGCGGTGCGTTGCGCACCACCCAGGAGTTTTTCGAAGATGAAGGCGTCAACACCATTGCTCTCCAGTCTCTGGAGGCGGCGAAACTCGTCATCTTTTTCAACATCAGAGTCCTGGATGCCATAGTCCTTGACGGACGTCTGACCGACGACGAGGAACCGCGAGATCGGTCCGGCTATGATCTCGCCCTGGAAACGTTCAATCAGTATGAGGATTGTCCTCCTATCATCATTTACTCGAGGTACGATGACCGACCGCGGTTTGATATCGACTGGGACGTTATTCCTTTCGTCTCGAAGGACCAGAGTCGGAAAGTCCTTGTGAACACGGTCCGCGAGCGGATCAAGCGTCGTCAGTTGGACTCTCAGTCGGGCGGTCCCCGGTCCGCGGATATTCCTGCTCACTTGTCGCCGCCTTACATCATTCTGGATGCTCCGGGTGGCGATGCTTATCGACTCGCGGCCGCACTGAAAAGATATGATATCCAAGCCCATACCTGTCCCAGCGTGTCAGCGTTGGCTGAGGCCGCACCCTACTTGCCGCCGGCCATGTACATTATCGATTTTGGCGCCTGCGAGCGCGAGGAAGGGATGAAGGCCATCCGCTCCCTGAAGGAGTCGCGGGACTCCTTCCTGCCGGCTTACGTCGTGGCGCTTGCAGACGATGACGAATTCGGATACGACGCGGCACAATCCGGCGCGGATTTCTTCAAGGTCAAGGAATCCGCTGAGACCGACGCACTGGAGTTAATTCTACGTATGTCACAGCACGCTGCCCAATTGTTGCAGACGCGATTGGTGGAGATCCGGTACAAACAACTGATTAGACACCTAAGGCAAATCAGGGAGTCGGGAGCGCACGGTATGGCGGCGCCCATAAAGACCGTAGAGTTGACGCTTGACGGGCCTTTGTTACTGCCGGAAGAACAGCTCGTGCTCACCGCTCTCTACACGCAGATGCTTTCCATCGGCGAAGGCGAGGCAGACGCCGGAACCATTGAACTCTGTTTGGAGGGCGCCGAAATGCTCGCCAACGACCGCGGGCAGCGGTCGGATGTGCACGAGTGGGTCGAACGCGCCACTCAGCACTCACCAAACTTCACGCTCGCCTGGTTTAAAGAGGAGTTCCTCGAGGAGAGGTACGAAGATGATGGAGAAGAAGGGGACAACTGACCGCGCTCGGAAGGAGACGTTCCCGAAAGTACCCGAGCTGTTTCTGGAAACCACCGCGCAGTTTCATCGTCTCACGGGACCGGCCTCATTTCGGGAGACAATTGAAGGGTTAATGTCCAGTGCCGGCAAGGTGGGAACCTCAGCGCACGTGAAGCGTGAGTTTCATTACGTTTACGGGGGGTTCTTCAAATCCCTCATCTTTAACGTCGGCAGGCTGGGCGACTTGTCTCGCGCGCGGAATTTCGCCGACATGTGGAGCGACGTCGAGCACCTGATGGGTAAGCGCCCCCCTGGGGGACCCAAACTCCTAAGCTCAATCGGCAGGACGTTGTCAGAACAGTTTGGCAAAGAACCGGTTTCTCCGAAAAGGGTGCTAAACGTTTTGGAAGGGCTTAAGACCAGACTGCTTGGCGGCCTGAAGGGAGACTTCGTATTCGACAAATCCAGCTGCACGGTTTGGATTAATCCTCACATCTGTCAGTGTGACTTGCCGCCCGGCAGTGAATGTCGGCTTGAAGAAATTTGCATCAACCTACGCGCCGAATTCCTCGCCTCCCTGAGGACCCTTGCAGGTACGCGCTGCGACGAGGGTGAGTGGCTAGAGGCAAATCTCCACCTGCTCGAAGCTGCTCAAGGGAAAGCGCTTAAGAAACTTCTCGGGGATCACCCCGGTCACGTAGGTGACACCGTAATCTTCTGGGAGGCGCCCCCCGGATGGACGATACTTACATACGACCTCGCTTTTAGACGCCTACAGCGGTCGCACCGCAGCAGCGAGCTAAAAATTTTCATATTGCGGCTGCCGCGTCGCGCGAGCGGCGGGAAATGTACGATTGTGCCCGCGGAAGCCGCAGAGGAAATAGACGGCGTCCTCATTGATCACAACTCCCAGGGCGCGCGCATTCGTGCGCCTAAAGCCTCTGTAAAGCGGCGCCAACGCGTCACCATAAAGGCGCGCGAGTTTGGGAGGAACGGGACGGGAGAAAAGGCTCGCGAAGGACGAATTGTTTACATCGATAGAGCAGACCCGTCCGTCTTTGCCGTCAGATTTCCATCAAAGTAATAGCTCCGCGACAGAAAACACCTCATGCACGCAGTTTCAAAGATGGATGATGTTTCTAAGCTCGATTAGGTTTACAGGTTTACCTAATGAGGGATTGTGAGAAGCGATTCTGAAAATGGGCCGTCGCTTTTTCAACGAAAGCGCAAGATGTTATGTTTTGAACTGCTCGCTAAAGCTCAATTTGGACCTGAATGACCATTTTGAACTAGAATTGTAAACCACAAGATAGTGCTGGCTGCCCGCTTCGTTCCGCAGTTCGACAACCTCCGCTTCGCTGAAGCCCATAGTTCTCTCCGACAGGTACAACTCATCATCGATCAAAACTCCCAAGTCGACGTTCAACAAACGTGCATAACCGAAGAGTGCCAGGAGACCGGATACGGAGGCCCTCATTTGTGAATGGTCAAGCAACCCTTGTCATAAGCAGACTCTTTCCGTCCGTCGATAATTTTTGGCCTTGGCAATAATGTTTAGTCCTCGATCAACGGCTTTAGGCTTTAACCCATCCTTCAATCTCTTATCTACGCAAACTTTCTTACTAGTTCTGTCGCGATTGGTACCCTCTATCGTAGATTTCAATCATAGAGTCAAGCGCCTATAAGACGGCATGGATCTTTCCACGGCTGATCTTTCGGGTGGCCTACGATGAGTTGCAGCGGCAACAACCAGCCCAGGCCGAGCGCGAATACCTCCAGTTATTGCAGTTGGCGGCGGCAGAGAGTGAAGAGCTGGTCGCCACCGTGCTGCGCGAACTGATCGATGGCGGCACCGCGGTTAGCAGTAAGCGAGTACGGGAGGAGTTGCGGGCCCGAGTGGACCAGCCGGAGCGCAGCGTGCTGACGGTAATGATCGCGCCGGTGTCGTTGCAAAGTTATGACCTGTTGCTGGCAGGGGAGGTGGCCGCATGAGCAAACTCCTCAAGACCGAGTTGAAAGAAGGACTGCGGCAATTACATTTGCCAGCGTTTGTGGCCCACCACGGAGCGCAGAGCGCGCTGGCCGCCAGTGAAAGCTGGAGCTATGACCAGTACCTGCTGCGATTGTGTGAACTGGAACTGGGTGAGCGGCAATCACGCAAGCGCCAAAAGCTGTTGCTGGCCTCCCGGCTACCGCGGGAGAAGACGCTGGAGAACTTCGAGCGCCAGCGGCTGAAGCGAAACGTCGAGCGGCAATATGCGGCCTTGCTGGATGGCGAGTTTCTGCGGCGCGCGGAGAACGTGCTGGTGTTCGGCAGTCCGGGCGGCGGTAAGACGCACTTGTTAGCCGCGCTGGGCCATGAACTGGTGCAACAAGGCCAGAGCGTGTACTTCACCAGTTGTGTGCTGCTGGTCCAGCGACTGCTGCAAGCGAAACAGGCCCTGCTGCTGGAGAAGGAACTGCGCCGGCTGGACAAGTATGAAGCGCTGATCATTGACGATCTTGGTTATGTGCAACAGGACCGTGCGGAGATGGAAGTGCTCTTCACGCTGTTGGCCCACCGCTACGAAAGCCACAGCGTGTTGTTGACCAGCAACCTGGTCTTCTCGCAATGGGAACAGATCTTCAAAGATCCCATGACGACCGCAGCCGCCATCGACCGCCTGGTGCACCACAGCGTGATCCTGGAACTGAACCTGCCGAGCTATCGCATGGAAGCGGCGCAGAAAAAGCGGGGCGCCGCCGAACCAGACAACCAGGCCGCCGCTGGTCCTTAGTTAGGATGTCGGAACAACCCGGAGGCGCGAAAAATGGGTAAGCAAGAACCATTCGCCGCAAGCGAAAAACTCGTTACAGGGCAAATGTGGGCCAAGCTTTTTTCAGCGAAGTTCTGTTTG
>JANNON010000629.1:0-4992 GCA_031399105.1 Blastocatellia bacterium
GGAAAAGAACATTGAAACCCTGCTCAACGGCGACATCCTAGGTGGCTCTAACCAAGCCAGCCGCGAACGCGTGTTCTATCGGGTGAACCTCGAGCCGCCGAGATACAGCCCGGGGTTCTTTGAAACTTCTCCCACGATGTGGGCGTCGGCTTACGATTTCGAACAGAAGATTCGGGCAGGTGATCAGCACGCAGTTGAGGAATGGGCATCACTTATTTTGCTGCATTTCTGTCGTCGCCTCCATGTTATTAACTATGATGAAAAAGCATTGGAAAATGGTCAATATGACCCTGACCTCTGGCCGGTGCTTAGCCGAACATGGCCCAAAGCAGAGGTTCGCCCTTTGGAGCATCTCGGAATACTGTTAACTTCAGACAATAAGGTAATCGGCGGTTGGTATCCTTCAGTTATCTTCTTTCCTGGGCGAGGACGAGCAGCGTGGGCGGAGAGCGCTGTCGAGGCCTACCTTGACGACGCTGACCGAACCTCCCTCTCGTGGAAGAAATGCTTCAAACTACTCGATGACGAAGATGTAAAGGATAAGTTTCGCCAACGGCTTGGTGAAGTCCTCGCTCTGCTCCCCGCGCAAAAACCTAATACTCGATCACCTTTAGCTGCCTTTTGCAGGGCGACCTTAGGTTTAGACACCACGTCGGTTCTGGGTCCTTCAACCGCCGGACAACTTCCTGCCCTCAGTCGTGATCCTTCCGCGTGGCCAGTGCTAAATGATGATAAGACTTCCCGCGACTTTCTTGACGAGTATCCATTCGTAAGGGAAGACGAAAAAGGAATTCGGACCTACTACTTTGTAGAAGGAATGCCCGCAGCTCCTAATGACTGGATGACTAGACCGATTGGATTAGCCAAACCGTCGCCGGCACAGTTCAGGTATAAGGACGACAAAGTAACAGTAGACTTTAATAAGAGCGACGAATGTGAGTTAGCCGCCAACGAACGCGTCGTTCAACTTACGAATTGCTTCATTGAATCATCGGCTTACTGTGGCGTGCCTAACCCCGAGCATATACCTGCTGTCAACGAACTGCACCGGGAAGTAAACAATGGTAAAGGACTTCACTCACGGGTTCAGGAGGGGGGCAAAAGTTTCGTAGTTTGGCTGGCCCCCGTAAGTAGGGAATTCATTACACAGTTTCCTGAACTGGTCGAAAACCCGGCAACCATTAGGAAGGTTTCGGAAACTGCTGAGGAAGTCACTTGGAGGTTTCCGATTCAGGCACACAAGATCCAAAAGGCCGGCATCCGTCAACTTTCCGAGCCGTACGAAGTAATCTGGAAAACAAAACCTTTCGCCTCTAAGACATTAACAAACTTGGGAATCGCTATCTGGCCGCCCGACACAGACAAAGAATGGTGTCTTTATGCAGCGTACGGAACCGCTGGCTTTTACGAAGAGAACCGGCAAATGAGAAAAGCTGAACGTTGGGTGCTTGTCGGGGATCAGGGAGTGAGCAAGAATCTCGTCGAATTGGATCCTGAACCAAGCGCGAACTGGGTCAGCATCCTGGAAGGGAACGGAAAACCTAACATTCCGCGGGCCCTCTTACTGCTCAGCAAAGAGGGAAGGGACGCGGGCGCTGTTTTCCTAAAGGCTTCGCCGAGCACAGGTCATCCCGTTACGGAGGCAAGCCTGTCGGTGGACTTCGGCACTTCCAATACTTGTGTTGCCTATAAACTTAAGAATGAGACTGACGAGCCACAACCCCTGACTTTCAGCCTTGTGCCCCGACTTCTCTGGGGCAGCCTAGAGGATTACAAAGTCGCGGCAACACCAGGATTTGTTCCCTTCGAATGGGGTGCCGATGAAGGTGTATATCCGAGTGTATTGCTGAGGAAGAAAGAAGGCTGGGGACCAGATGGATTCGGCAAAGTAAAGGACTCGGTGAAGGCTGACCATCTATGGCGCGCCGGCATTCCAGCATTATATAGAGAAAAGGCGGTTGTTGACGCTTTGTATCTAGACACATATCGCAATTGGGTAATACACGACGATATGAAGTGGAATGATAACCCGGAGGACAAGTCCGCACGCTTACTGTTCCTCGGGAGGTCTTTGCTGTATGCCTGCGCAGAGCTGTTTTTTAGGAAGGGCACAGCAGCAAAGGTAGAAACTCTATGGTTCACATTTCCATTGGTCTTCACCGATCCTCAAGCAAAGGGGTTCAAGGATACATGCACCGCAATCGCGGATAAGATACGCGAGTTTTGCTACACGACCCCTAAGAAGGGTGGCACAGACATAGTCAGTGAGAGTCGCGCAGTTGCCTCTTACGACAAGGATCAGAAGCCCAATATCCAATCACTCGAGTTGTTCATAGATACCGGCGGGGGAACAACAGATTTGGCGCTGCGCCACGATAAGGACTATTTGGTTTTGGATAGCATTAAGGTAGCTGGTGCCGAATTTTTCAGGTTTGCCGAAAAGAACCTCGAAAAGGGTAACAAGCTCCGGGGTGCAGCCAGGTTTAGTCAGCATTTGGCGCGTCTTCTCCAATTTAAAGAAAATGGCGAGGAGTTGTCTCTCCCTGAAAGCACCAGGCTAAAACCTTACTACTCTCTTCTCATCAATCGATATGACACGCAAAGTTTCAATACCAGGGAGCAGGAAATACTAGCCGGGAGGATGGGTGAAAGGATTACAGGTGAGACTGAGAGCAGATCATTTCAGAGTTATCGAACTGAATTATTCTTCAAGCACATCATCGCCTATGGGCTCCTTCAAGCTTGCGCGGCGGCGGCCGACAACAACCGTGCATTGGCAGTTCCGGGAGACAAGCTGAGGATTGATCTAACGCTTGGCGGAAACGCCTGGGGATTGATGATGTTTGGTGGGCTGACGCGCTCGGCAGACAAGCTTCGGAAAACGGCAAATGCCATCCTTGACCTCATAAGAAGCAAGTTAGAACCAGCGCTGTTGAAGGATGAAGCCCAATGTTTGGAAAAACTGGTGATTGGAAATGTAAACCTGCTAAACCAGGATAAATTAAGCGACGCGAAAACCGCCGTGGCAGTTGGGGCTTTAAGGGCCGCTGGACCCAGCACTGGCATTGCGCAGGCGGCTGCATATTCAGGAGTCAATCTCGCCGGACTTACTGCCAAAAAAGGCACCCTTTCTGACAACGTTAGGTGGTGCGACCACTGGACCAGACTGGTTCTTCTTCAAAAAACTGGCCAGGGAGAAGAGAGTGGCAGCCTGGAAAAGCTGGCGTTTAGCACACCCGGCAGAATAGACGGACCACTTCATCAAGCAGCCTCAGTATTCGTAAGTCTCGGAGCAGACGAAAAGGATCTCCCGGAAAGAAACTGGATTAACATCAACTCCCTCCTTAGCACACCTGAGAACTTTGCTTCGGAAGACCTGGTCGCCCCGATCAATTATTTTCTTTCCTACATTTATGGAGGCGAAGACGTACTTAATGAACTTGCCAAGTTAACGGAAAACTTTGAAAAGCCCACGCTCGCTGCGCTGAGATAGGTAAGTGATTTCCAAAACGAACATTTACTCTCTCCTGTCTGGCTTATGCATTGCGTTAGCCATGGCCCATGAGGGTAAGAGCGCAGGGCCAACTCCTGGCCCACTTGCGCAGGCGAAACCCGCTCAAGCCTCAGATAAAGTTAGACGCAATTCAAACGCCAACGCGAGGCGAGCAACTCCGACACCAACGCCAACTCAGCCGCCGGTGTCAACCAGGGAAGAAAGACAGACTCTTGAGAATAAAGTGGAGGCCGCCCTCGAGGAGGTCTTGGGACACGTGCACGAACGCGCGGATCGAAAACAAATCATCGCATTGCACAAACGGGCCAGGTTGATTAACCAGAAACTTCATTTGCCAGAAACGAACATTGAAGATTTAAGAGTTGAAGCCAATGATATTGTTGCCCAAGCCAATCAGATACGAGATGAGAGTCGACCTTCTTTTTGGGCTGGGTTAATTGGCTCTAGTTTGCCTGACTATCTAGCTCGAGCCGCTATTGTCATCCTTCTGGTGCTCACAGCATGCATGTTGGCATTGTTGCTTGGGCTTCGCCGTGAAATAGAGCGCGCGAACTATTTGATAATTAGACTAGATAAAAAAATTGAGCTCTTGAAAGAGTCACCGGGTCGAGAAGAAACGGGATCGAGTTCCCCCGAGGTCGAAACAGACAAGAAGACCTACGATCTAGCTTTGAATAGCCTGTCCGGAGATTTTCACTCATTCAAAGCTGAGATTCACCAATTCCTTGAACGATTGCAAAATACGGCGGCCTTTACGGAACAAGAAGAGCACTCGGAAGCCTCTATAGCCGAAGAAGTTCGGCCCGACCTAAGAACGCTAGCTACCGCCGTCTATGTGAGTGATTTCCTGGAGCACACATCAAAAGATTGCCAGATTTCAGTTCGCTATGAAATAGCAAACGAAAACTTCGTAATTGATCCCGTCGGGAAACTACTAGTGATATTAGGTGATTCTAAGACAAACGAAGCGATTCTTTTGCCGAAGGCGTCTAGACTAAACTCACCGGATCAGTTCGATACTTACTATACCCAGGCTTACGACTGTGAACGATTGACTCTGGGATCGCTTTTCATACTCACGCCGGCGGTTGTCAACAACGCGACGGACGGTTGGAAACTCGCAACCCGCGGAACGCTTGAACTAAGGGCCTGAGAATCCGGGCGCTAACTCACTAAGAAAAATGCACGTCTATTGTCCCGAGCACACGGACACTTTTTGGGTGCCGCAGACCGATCCCGTTCTGTGCCAAACGGTAAGGCATTATCTGGGAAGACTACCATCCCTACAAAGGTCCGCCGAACACACTTCATTAGCCGACTTCTGGGAATACTGCTGTAGCTGTCAAACGTTCTGGCCTTCAAAGATCGACGGCAAAGCAAGTGAGAAATGTCCGGTCTGCTCGAAGGCCGCCCTCGTCCATTACTGGTGTAACAGGTGTCTCACGCTGAGTTCCGATTCGACGGCACCGTCGAGGCGG
>JANNON010000661.1:0-4856 GCA_031399105.1 Blastocatellia bacterium
GGGCCGATTCCGAAGAAGCACCACGTAATCAAAGTAGTAGAGAGACTTTCACCACCAATTGAATCTCGCGAATCGGCCCGGTCGCTGCGCTCAACGGTTCTGATTGCTTCGCCTATCCCTTGCCTTCACTTCTTTGCGCAAAAGCTTTACGGCGGAAAGATCAAAGGCGCAGGCAGCCCCGAGCTCAGAAGAAAAATCCCGGTAAGCCCGAGGCTTACCGCAAGCAGCGAGGCAAGCCGCAGAACGGCAGCTGCTTAGTTCATTCCTTGACAGACCTTTTGGCTTGCTTTGTCCGGGCTGCGATGCCGAAACGAACCAAGAATCAGTTACTTAAAAGTTAATGCATACCCTTAGAAAATGCGCTATATCGTGTTGAAGAAAAAGATACCCACAACATATTGACAAGCGCTTCGCTTGGGAGTATATTCCGCTCCGCTTGAGAACACGGCGGTTGAGTTGATGCAGCGGCAGACCCCTTTGCAGCTGCGATGACAGAGAATTAAGCTTCGAAAGAGCCAACCGGGGTATCCGCAAAACATCTAATTAGCCAGCACGCGAGACTTATCGCGCTGCCGAGCCGTCTTTGAATTCCGAATTACCCTCGCACAGTCTCCCGCGAGAGAAGGCACAGCAAAATGAGCGCAGCCATCGGCAAAAAAGGAACAGTGAGCACTTCCCCCGCCACCCGTCGCAAGAGTCAGCCCCTGGGACTCAATGCAAAGCGTGTGATCAGCAAGCGGTACTCACTGAAAGATGCCAAAGGCCGTGCGCTCGAAGAATGGTCCGATATCGTGGCGCGCGTCGTCACTCATGTTTCCAAGGCCGAGAAAGACTCGGCCAAACGTGACGAGTTCTTCGCCGCGATGAGCGATGTAATGCTCGCCCGTGAGTTTGTACCAAACACGCCGTGCCTGGTGAATGCCGGGAAACAAAACGGTCAGCTTGCTGCTTGCTTTGTGTTGGATGTGCCTGACTCGATCACCGGCATCATGGATCATGCGAAAGCTGCCGCGACTATTCACCAGACCGGTGGCGGCACCGGCATGACTTACGAGTTTCTGCGACCTTCAGGTGCGTTGGTCGGTTCCACTCGCGGTGTTGCTTCTGGCCCAGTCTCCTTCATGAACATCGTCAATCAGGTTACTGACGTGGTGAAGCAGGGTGGCGTACGTCGTGGCGCCAACATGGGAATGATGCGCGTGACGCATCCGGACGTGCTGCGTTTCATTCATGCGAAAAACGATCAGCATTCGCTTACCAACTTCAACATTTCGGTGAACGTTACCGATAAGTTTTTGAAAGCAGTCGACAATCTTGAGTGGTTCCAGACGGATTTCAGAGGCGAGTCGTGGACGGATCCGATCTTCGATCCGGTCAGTGGCGAAGACTATGTCGTCTATCGTCGTCCCGACGGCTCGACGGTTACTTTCCCAGATAAGGAGTCGTTCGCAAAAGCCGACTTGGCGAACTGCATCGTGGAAGAAGCGCCACGTCCGGGAATGATCTACGCCCCTGATATCTGGAACCGGATCATTGCGAGTGCGCACAAATATGCCGAACCCGGAATCGCATTCATCGATGAAGTGAATCGTCACAATCACATGATGAAATCGATGGGCCCGATCTACTCGTGCAATCCGTGCGGCGAGCAGTTTCTGCACTTCTCAAACTCATGCAATCTCGGCTCAATCGATCTCAACAAGTTCTACAATTCCGAAACGCGCGTTGATTGGGACCGGCTGCGCGAAGTCACACATCTTTGCACGCGCTTTCTCGACAATGTGATCGACACCTGCGCCTGGCCGCTGCCCGAGATAAATGATGTGGTCAACCGCACGCGTCCGGTCGGTTTGGGCATCATGGGTTTTGCGGATCTCTGTCTCAGCTTGAATGTCACTTATGGTTCGCCTGCGTCGATCGATTTGATGGAAGAGATGATGGGCTTCATTCGCCGCGAATCGTGGAACGCGAGCATCGCGCTCGGCGCCGAGAAAGGCGTGTTCCCCGAGTTCGAGCCGAACCGCGAGGCCTACGAGGATTTTCTTTACAACCAGATCGGCATCTCGCGCGATGTACCGTTGACGCCGCGAAATTACGAGGTGACCACGATTGCTCCGACGGGCACGATCTCCCTGGTGGCGGAAACGTCTTCGGGAATCGAGCCCAACTTCTCCTGGGCCTATGTGCGCAAGGACACGTTGGGCACGCGTACTTATGTGCACACCCTCGCGGCCCAGGCGTTGGGAGTTGATGTCGATCAGACTGACGCAGACTCAATCGACGCGGCGGCTGCTTACGTCGTCGAACATGAGAGCGAATTGCCGGCGCACTTTATCTCGGCGATGAATATTAGTGCCGAGCAACACGTGCACGTGCTCGCCGCCGCGCAACACAATGTCGATAACAGCGTTTCGAAGACGTGCAACGGTGCGCTCGACGACTCGGTAGAATCTGTCGACGCGCTGTATCGTCTCGGCCGCCAGCTCGGATGCAAGGCGGTGAGTTATTACCGCGACGGCTCGCGCGAGAACCAGGTGCTGACTTCGATGTCTGCGGAAACGAAGGATACCAAGCCTGAAACTCCGGCAGCGGAAGTACTCGATGCTCCGCCGGCAACTCATGCTGATGCAGCACACTTGATTGCGCTTGATCCGGAAGCAGAAGGCCTGGCGCGCGCAGAAGCCGGCGCAGTGATTCGCGAAGAGGCTGATGCGGAAGCGAAGGCCGTGCAGTCGGCAAATGCGATCGGCGCGCCTGAGTTGACTCCAATTCGCATTGAGCGTCCACGCGAATTAAGCGGCGCCACCTGGCAGATTCCATTTGATGGGCAGAATCTTTACGTCACGGTCAATCACGACAAACAGATGATTCAGGAAGTGTTTGCGACTGGGCCAATCAGTGGCGGTGTGGGATTGCTCGCTTCGAAGATGTTGCGTGGTGGGTTTGACGCCGCGGAAGTTGCTTACAGTTTGAATAAAGTAACGGGCACCCACGCGGTGTGGTTCAACGAGCGGCTGCTGACTTCGCCTGAACAAGCAGTTGCTGAATGCATCATGATCACGAACCGCCGCCTTACTGATCTGCCGGACTCAGCCCGCGCGCTCGGCAAACAACACCAAGCCGCCGCAAGTCAGAAGGCGGGTGGCCCTGCTACAGGTACCGGAACCGCTGTCACTGGCACAGCCGGCACTGGCCTCACCGGCGCCATCATGTCCAACATGATCGGCATCTGTCCCGAATGCAAAGGCCAACTCGAACACGCATCCGGCTGCGACTTCTGTAGGGATTGTGGATTTTCGAAGTGTAAATAGAATTGAGTGAAGTATGGGCCAGTGGACTAAACCTAGATTGATTGCTAGTAGAAGTGGTTGGTCTAGCCTTTGTCTCGACCATGATGGCCCTGCCTGTTACGAGCTCGGAACAGGCGGACCAAGAGGAGGAGCGATTCAGTGGCATTATGTGGGTGAAACCGCTAACGAACGTCAAAGGATTAGTTGTTATGCCAGATCGGGTTCACACCTTTCGCATGTGATCACATGGCATCTGAAGGAGGGCTGGTACCTCTACTACCGCGCAAAGGCTTGCACAAGTAAGGCACTGGCAAGAACGATGCAGGATAATCTTCTTAGTCGATTTCGCTACGACTGGAATCAAAAGCTCAACTAATCGAAACGTGAACTGAATAGATCTGGCCGTCGCGATTTGCGACGGCCTTATTCGCTTTTGGAGGGCACATGAAGGCGAGCGTACCCAACGAGTTATTACAACAGATTGCCCGAAATAACTGCGTCGCTTTTGTTGGAGCAGGGCCTTCCAAGTTGGCTGGCTTTCCCGATTGGTATCAGCTCTTGCATTCGATGATCGCGTGGTCGGAAACCCACGGTGTCGAGAATCCTAACAAGACTGATATTGCGGAACTCATGCGGAAGAAGGATCTCCTAGCCGCTGCAGACACCATTAGATCAAACATGGGAGATCAGAAATACTTTGCATTCTTGCGTGAGACCTTCCTTCAACCAAGCGCATCCCCAACCGATTTCCATAGATTTCTTGTTCAAATCCCTTTCGTTGGAATTGGAACGTCGAACTATGAAGGGCTGATCGAGAGCGCTTACAAGGAAGCGAATTCAACTAAGCCTCTCAAAATACTGACACAACTAGATCATTCACAATTAGGGGTAGCACTACATTCAAAAGGTTCTTTGTTCTTAAGGCCCACGGGACAATTGAGCGACCGGAGAGCATTGTTCTTGGAAAAATCGATTACCGAAAACTAATTCATGCGAGTCCAGGATACCGAACATTCCTGAAAGCCTTATTTCTCGTCCGAACCGTTCTATTTCTCGGCTTTGGGATGACCGATCCTGAACTCCTACTCCTGTTAGATGAGCTGAAAGAAATCTTTGGGGAGAGCACGCCAACACACTACGCTCTCTTGGACGTGAGTCATACGAGTGTAACCGAGCAACAGCAGTTCGAGCAGTACTATTCCGTAAGAATTATTCCCTACGAGCCGTCGGATTTGGAGCACTCGGAAGTCAGGGGGTTCTTATCTGAAATTATCGCCGAACTTCCAAGACACATTCTGTTTCATACAATGAATGATGGTTTGCAGACAACGAGACGCATTTTGGATGCAGATCCTCACTATAGTTTAGTACTTAGCACAGACAACAAAATAGTTATCCGAGAAAAATACAAAGGGTCCAGCAAGGAGAAACCGCTGGAAGTATCGATGCGGTTTAGCTTCGATTCAAAAAAACAAGAGGATCAAGAAGCTCATGAGGCCCTAAGAAAACTGTTTGCGACGGGAGAAACCGTAACAATAAGGAATCCACAACTAGTCGAGTTCATCC
>JANNON010000531.1:0-2417 GCA_031399105.1 Blastocatellia bacterium
CTTTTGCTCGGGGAGCGTGCCGAATCAATAGGCGAATAACAAGCGACGACGAGTCGGCGCACTCCAAAAGCTGCTAGAATCCAACCATGCTGGTTCTCGGAATTGAAAGTTCCTGCGACGAAACCGCGGCCGCCCTTGTCCGCGATGGAAACCAGATCGTTTCCTCAGTCATCGCCTCCCAGATTGAAACACATAAACGCTTTGGCGGCGTCGTACCAGAGCTCGCTTCGCGTGAGCATCTCGATAAGATCGTTCCTATCGTTAACGAAGCACTTGCTCGCGCGAACGTGACGCCCAACGAGATCGACGGACTCGCGGTAACTGTTGGACCGGGTTTGGTCGGCTCGCTACTCGTCGGCGTCTCATACGCGAAGGCGATGGCTTTCGCGCTTAACAAACCACTGGTCGGCGTGAACCATATCGAGGGGCACATCTATTCCGTGGCGTTTGAGAACCCGCCAGTCAATTATCCTGCCCTCGCTCTTATCGTCTCCGGAGGTCATTCAAATCTTTTCTACGTGCCAGAGCCCGGCAAGTACAAAGTGCTGGCGCGAACCCGCGACGATGCGGCCGGCGAAGCTTTCGACAAAGTTGCCAAGATGCTGGGCCTCGGTTATCCCGGCGGCCCAATCATCGAAAGACTTGCACGCGAGGGCAATCCCAAGGCTGTGAAGTTTGCGATTCCGCGCATGGGTGACGGGACGCCCGACTTCAGCTTTAGCGGATTAAAGACCGCAGTGACAAAGCACGTACGCGAGGCACGTTTGCAACCGGTGAGCGATGGAGAAGAAGCGGGCCAGGGCATCAAGGATCTGGCGGCGAGTTTTCAAAGCACCGTCGTGCGCTCACTCGTAGGAACTATGGAACGAGTAGCCAAAGAGTATGGTCCGCTTACCTTGATCGTCGCCGGCGGTGTTGCGTGTAATGGGGCGTTGCGGAAAGCATCGAGCGAAGCAGCAGAGCGTTTGGGAGTGCCGGTCTACTTCCCTTCACCACATCTGTCCACGGACAACGCGGCGATGATTGCTGCAGCGGGAACAGTGAAGTTGGAAGCAGGGGAACGGGCCGGGTTTGATCTCAATGCCGACGTAACGTTGAGACTGCAGAATATGGATTTAGAGGCCGAGGCGCTGAAACGCGCCGGGGCGAGGTATCGAATGTAGACCTGTTTGGATTTCAGATCTCAGATTTGAGATCTCAGAGTATTTCAGAGTTGTAAGCTGAGATTCTGAGACTTGCGATGAGATGAGATTATCTGCGATCTGAGATTTGAGATCATTTGAGAATTGAGATTTGAGATCTAATCAGGTAATCAGCAACAACTTCCCGGTAGTCTTTCGACCTTCAAGATCGCGGTGCGCTTGCTGAGCATCTTCCAGCGGATAGGCCTTGTGAATTCGCAGTTTCAGCTCACCACTTACAATCGAACCCAGCACATCGCCGGCTCGCCATTCCAGTTCTTCACGTGTGGCGGTGTAATGCACTAACGTCGGACGAGTAACAAACAACGAGCCTTTCTGCGAAAGCTTGATCAGGTCGAAAGGCGGAACTGCTCCACTCGCCCCACCAAACAGAACCAGATAACCGCGCGGACAGAGGACGTTGAGATCCTTCTCGAAAGTACTCTTCCCCACACCATCGTAAACAACCTGGACTCCCTGGCCATCAGTCAGCCTCCGCGTCTCAGCCTCGAAATCATCGCGCGTGTAAACGATTACTTCATCGGCGCCTGCTTCGCGTGCGAGTGCCGCCTTTTCATCTGAACCGGCCGTGGCGATCACGCGCGCGCCCAATCTTTTCGACATCTGCACGAGCAGCAAACCGACGCCACCCGCAGCCGCATGAATCAGCGCAGTCTCACCTTTTCTCACGGGATAAGTACTGCGGCAAAGGTAGTGTGCGGTCATGCCTTGCAACATCGCTGCTGCTGCCTGATTGAAATCGAGTTCGGCAGGGATCTGCACCAAACGCGCAGCAGGCACAGCGGCAAATTCGGCATAACTGCCGAGCGCGCCAACGTACGCAACTCGATCGCCGACTTTGACGTTGGTAACTTCGGAGCCAATCGCGCTCACAATTCCCGCTCCCTCCTGACCATCAACGAACGGCAAGGGCGCGGGGTAGCGACCCTCACGAAAATAGACGTCGATGAAATTGACGCCGGCTGCTTTGATCTGGACGACAGCTTCGTGTGGCTGGGGTTCCGGAACAGGCAGGTTAACGAGTGTTAAGACTTCAGGGCCGCCGTGGGTTGAGATTTGGATTGCGCGCATAAAGAGAGTTTTGAGTTTCTAGTTTTGAGTTTCGAGTTTTGAGGTTGAGTTTTGAGTTTCGAGTCTCTGGTTCTGATTCTGGTTTCGAGTCATGTGTTTGTCGAATACAGAGATGGCATGTTCAGGAACATGAAGTCAGCACCA
>JANNON010000151.1:0-6919 GCA_031399105.1 Blastocatellia bacterium
GGCCGAACGCGCGTGATCGATGACGCGCGTCGACTTCTACGTCATCGAGCCGCCCTCTGCGGCGGGCCACGACCGCATGATGTGCCGCATCGTCGAGAAGGCCTGGCAGCAGGGCCACGGGGTGTATGTCCTGTGCGCGGATGATGCACAGGCGCAGGCCTTTGACGACCTGCTGTGGCAGTTCCAGGACACGAGTTTCGTGCCCCACGCCCTGGCGGCCGCTGCCACGCTCGAAACTAAAGTGATCGTCGGCTGCGCGGCGGTCGACAATCTGCAAGCCGATGTGCTGGTCAATCTGGCGCCGGCGGTGCCGGAACTGGCGAGTCGCTATGCGCGGGTCATCGAATCGGCCGGCTACGACGACAGCACGCGCGGCGCGGCGCGCAGCCGCTACCGTTTCTATCAGGAGCGCGGCTTTGCGCTGAACACCCACAAGGTCAGTCGCTGAGATGACCGAGCGGGACGCGCCGACTGCGCCGGCCCCGCCGCGCCTGGACGAGCCCCTGGAGCAGCGCCTGCCGCCACGCCTGAACGAGGAAGTGGACATTGCCGCGCTGCGCCAACCCGTAGCGGCCGCGCCCGCAGCTATCAGCAACCAGCTCGCGCAGTTGTCGCAGGAAATCAAACAAATGGTCAGCGCTGGCGTGGCGGCGGCGGTCGCCGAATTCAAGGCTGAACTGCAACGCGACCCAAGCCCGCCGACCGCAGTCGCGGCGGTCACCTCGACCGTACAGACACAAGTGAACAAGCCCATGGCAATGGACAAGACTTACAACTCGGCAAACAGCGCAACCTGATCATCTCGCTGATTCTGACCATCGTGCTGGGCACGGCTTTCCTCGGCATCAAGGCAGTTGAGTATCACCAAAAGTATGTCGATCACCTTTTCCCGGGAAAGCTGATCCCTGGTGCGCCGTTCAGTCCGAATAGTGTTCACTTGCTGCCGGGGGCCAACCCGCAAAAGGTGGAGATGTTCTATTGGATCTACTTCGCGATGACGGGCATGCACGCGATTCACATGATCATCGGCGTGGGATTGCTGCTGGTCATTCTTTACTGGTCCTGGCGCGGCAAGTACGGACCGGAGTATCACAGCCCGGTAGAGATATCAGGACTCTACTGGCACTTTGTCGATCTGGTTTGGATTTTTCTTTTCCCGCTGCTTTATTTATTGGGACGACACTTTGGAGAAGGCGGCGGACATTAAGAGATTTCAGATCTGAGATCTCAGACTGAGCTTTCCGATGAGGCACGCGACCTTTAGACCTGAGGCTTTTTAGAGTTGAAGTGTTTTGAGATCTGAGATTTCAGATTTGAGATTTAAGTCATGAGCGAGCACGTTGTTCCGGTAAAAATTTACGTCATGATTTTTCTTGCCTTGATGGTGGGAACGGCACTTACTGTCTGGGCAGGCATGATCGATTTCCCGGGTCCGCTAAACGTGATCATCGCGTTGACGATTGCCTCTATCAAAGCAACGCTCGTCGTCCTTTACTTCATGCACGTCCGCTATAGCTCGCGACTGATCTGGGTCATCCTCGCCTCGGCACTCTTCTGGCTGGCGATACTCTTCGCCCTGACGTTTAGTGATTACTGGACCCGAATCTGGGGCGGCTACCTGCTCACTTAAGGTAATTTGCAGGTTGCCCACCTTCCCAATCTGCAATTTACCCAACGACATTCTTCCTCCTTCGTCTTATCTGTAGATAAACTCCCCTCCCGTTTGGGCCTCATACGTTCTTACGCTAAAGTATCGAGTTTCAACTGAGCACCAAAATATCGACTGAGGTATCAATGAGTACGTCTGTTACGAATACAATAACCAAAACAGCTTTTGAAGATTTTCTATGGCAGCACGATGAAGACGCCTGGTCGGGGGCCATCACTACTCTGCTGCGCTCAACCCACGAAGTAGACAAAACTGCTCTGCAAATCTGGTTTGCTTTCTACCCACTCTCCCTGTTTCAGGTGCTACGAGACTCCACAGAACCTGACAAGCTCAAGCAGAAACTACTCTTGCAGGGAAATTATTTGTTGCAGGACCAGATCGATTCGTCGCACCGGTTTCTCTACGGCCACCGCTACTGGCCCGAGGTCAAGAAAGCGGTCGAGCAACACGCCGCCTCATTCACATCAGCAAACACGCCGCGGCTGGCCGACGAAGTAATAGCCGTGGCCGCCAAAGTTGCTTTGCAACTCAAAGCTGATGCTTCGCTGGTGACCGCAATCACCGCCGTCGCTTTTATGACATTGCAGCAGGTTGGTGTTGAGGCTTTCCAGAAAGCTGCAGGAAACGTCGCGATCGATCGCAAGAGCGCGAAGAAATCTCCAGGGCAAGTTCTTAAGGATCGCGCGAAGGACGACAACCAGGGGTTGTTTGGCTTCCTGAGAACAGTAAACAAGAGGTGGACTGTCACCTATGACGAGAACGACGGCGCTGCGAAATACCAGATGAACCACCAGCAGGATCTCGCTTGGGGGGCGGCCGACGACCAAACTCGCAACTGGCGCGAAGTTGATCCGCGCCGCGTCGAGGGACCTATTCCGGTTGAGTGTCGCTCGGCTTCCTGTGGAACTTGCTGGGTCGGCGTTTTAGGTGGGGCGGAAAAACTTTCCGACGTGGCCAGTCGCGAAGGAAAGCAAGTGAAGAAGTTCGGTTATATCGACACGGTGGAATCAAAGCCACTCATTCGACTCGCCTGCCAGGCACAAACAACGGGCGCAGTGTCAATTGTAATCCCACCGTGGAATGGTGTTTACGGAAAGTACCTGCAAGCGCTGAAAGAAGAAGAGTCAGAAACTTAGCAATCCTCAAAATCGCGGTCGCCGTGTGCCCCAGGGGCGGCTTGCCGCGTTCCATGCGGTAAGCCTATGGCTTACCGAGCCACTTTTGCATATTGAGGCTACGCCTCTGACATCAAGTCCAAGGCGTAGCCTTTATCGGTTTTAGACTAGACGGTAAGCCAGAGGCTTACCGCAAGGAATGCGGCGAGCCGCTCTCCGGGAAGAGAGCCTGATGTCTCAAGCCCACAACTCCTCAGCAGGCCCGAGTGTCAACCCGCTGCTCTTCGTGCTCGCGGCCGCGATCATCTGGAGTACTGGCGGACTATTCATCAAATGGACTTCGCTATCAGGCCTTGAACTCTCCTTCGGACGATCCCTCCTGGCAGCAATCACGGTTGCCATCTTCACGCGGCGCGAAGGCTTCGGCATAAACAAAGTCACCGCGATGGCATCAATTCTGTATGCCGCGCTACTGGTGCTTTTTGTTCTGGCCACGAAAGCCACTACCGCAGCCAACGCTATCTTTCTACAATACACAGCGCCTATCTATGTGCTCATTCTCGAGCCGTTGCTCTACAAGGAAAAGTTTCGCCGCCGAGATTTGATCGTCGTAATCGTCTGCATCGCCGGCATGTCACTTTTCTTCGTGGGCAAGTTAAGACCACAGGATGTAACCGGTAACCTTCTGGCACTTGCATCGGGAGTCTGCTTCGCCTGCTACTTCCTTTTGCTCAGGCATTCCAGCGCGCGCGAGGTGAATCGCGCCTCGTCAGTGATCTATGGAAATCTGATAGTCGTGTTGGTTACTGCGCCAGTAGGGTTGGCGGCTGTTTCGCATCTCGGGATCAACGACGCGATAGCGGTTGCTTACCTGGGCATCGTGCAGATCGGTGTGGCCTACACGCTGTTTACCAAGGGGATGTCGCTCGGGATTCGTTCGCTCGATGCGGGAATCGTCGGATATATCGAGCCCGTGTTGAATCCTCTGTGGGTGTTCCTGCTGTTAGGTGAGCGACCGTCGCAGTGGGCGTTGATTGGGGGAGCGATAATTGTTAGCGCTGTCGTCGCACATACGATCGTGAAAGCGAGAGAGGATCGCCGCGTGATACGGGACTCAGCTTTATGACTCGGGCCCGAGATTATTGCTTTTGAAAAACCTCTCTAACTGCGAGCTCTAGTTTCGGAAACACCAGTGAGACGACGGTTTCGTCTTTCTCAAATGTTCCAGACGACACCAGGCGGCTCTCTTTCTGATTTCTAACCTCCAAAGTCTCGCCCTCTTCATCAAGCAGCCACAGTTCCACGATGCCGAGAGCACCATACGTGTCGGTTTTGGTATTACGATCGTAAATTGCAGATCCGGGTGAGATAACTTCCACCACCAGATCGGCTGTGGTGCGGTGCTTAGGGTCAAGTCGTGCTTCTGTTTCCGCGGAAACGTAAAATAGATCCGGCTCGAGATAGGTATTTGGACTGGTCCAAATGGCGGCTCTGGGAACGTATAGCGTTCCCTTGTCCGCGGTGCTAATGAGAAAGCCAGTGAGCAAACGAATAAGTCTGCTGGAGACGGTATCGTGAGGATGCCCGGGAGGAGGGGTCATATAAAGAACTCCTGCAATTAATTCGAGCTTGGAGTGGTCCGGCGGCTCAGGCAGTTCCCAGAATTCTTCCAGCGTGTAGGTTTTGACTAACGGAGATGTGTTGACCCATGCCATGACGGTTGCTCCAGTGAGATTTGTTTTGAAGTATACCACCGCAACCTTTGTGGTAAATGGCGAGCACGAGACATCAAGATCTGGCTTACTGCCAGGTTTCTTGCTGCATCACAGCATCCACTGATTTCGATTGGGATAGTACTGCGGAGACTGATGCGGATATTTCTTCTTGTACCGTTTATAGCGTTCAGCCCAATACTCGTAGCGTTTATCTGAAGAGGCAAGCGGCCGATGCGGCATCTGGCGCAGATAGTCTTCAATCTTGTGCATATTGTGTGGAGCAAGACGCCAATCGTAGTTTCCTAAGTCGCGCAGGTCGGCTAAGCCGTATCCTTTGATGCGTCCGGAAAAATCGATGTACGGATCGAAATAACTCCACACCAGATCTCGCAGGTTACGAAACACCGGCCGACGACCGTGCAAGCCGATATCTCGCGAACGCGCAATCGATCCCCACTTCCCGTCCTTCTGAAAAACAAAGATGACATGGTCTAACAGATCTATGGACTCCAGGTCCAAAAGCAACGGCGGGAACCCGTGCTGCTCCAGAATCACTGCTGCTCCGACCGCCGCTTCAAGACAGTGCGCCTCGTTCTTTTTAACCACTTCGCGAAACGAACGCAGCGTGCCGCCGTCGCTCTCCCAGTTGTAAGGCATCTGGGAGAAGAACCGCTGCACCCGCGCAGGCGTTCGCAACGTTTCGATCAATCGCCACTCTTTTTTCGTAAAGTCGTTAGGCGTTGGTTTGGGCATGAGAAACAAAACCGGGTTAAGCGAATTCGGATAACAAAGGAAGAAACCTCCGGTAGCTTAACCTGCCAAATCAGCGAGGACTGGCAAAGCCTTTGGAGTGCGCTGCCTTGTCAGCGCTTTTAACCGCTGGCCAATTTAGCAAAGATCACCATGACTGCGTATTCATGAGGATTGCTTTTCCAACGCGAAACGATTTAAAGCGCTGACAAGGCAGCGCACTCCAAAGGCTCCGCCATGTCATCGGGCGTTCAAGGATTCCGGCCTTGCCACATGAGGGCTTGGTGATATAGAAATTACTAAAGGCAAACTTCAAAATAGCTGCTGGCGCTCGTTTGTTGCTATCTTAATCTGCGCCTCGGCAAATACACTTTAACCAAGGTAGGGGCGGGTCCAGGCAATGAAACAAGTTCTTTCCATTCCACAACTGAGTCGAGCCGAACAAGAGGCTGAGACTGAATCAAACCGGCTGATCGAACAAATTAAAGGCGCCTTGGCAACAGTGGCAATGCGTTCGCCTGATGAGGCGGACACCCTTGACGGTTTTGCCGACCGAATCGAACGAGCTGCCCGCGATCTCGCCTTCGCCATTCGCGAACTGGCCCATGCGCGCCGCAGTTCTCAGGACGACCGCTCCTGACGATCAAGAAACACTGCACCATTCGATCAGCCCTGGTCCATTTACTAACCAATTGGAGACGATATGACTTCATTACGTACTGAAAGACAGACTGAGCACCTCGGCCATAAGCGCACTGATTATGAACTCGATAATTACGGCATTCGCGGAGCGGCACGTGTCTATTGGAATCTGACCAGTCCGGAGCTTTACGAAGAGGTCGCTCGTCGAACCGAAGGCGTGCTCTCAAATCAAGGCGCTTTGCTCGTCGATACCGGAGAGCACACGGGACGGGCGGCCAAAGACAAGGCAATCGTGCGCGAGCCCTCCAGCGAACAGAATATTTTTTGGGGGGAAGTGAACAAAGAGATTTCGCAAGAGAAGTTCAATAGTTTGAAGGAACGTATGATGGCCCATGCCGCCGGGCGCGATCTGTTTGTGCAGGACACCTTCGCCGGCGCCGATCCTGACTATCGCTTGCCAGTGCGCGTGATTAATGAATTTGCCTGGCACTCACTTTTCGCACGGACGATGTTCATCAGCGATGACTCGGCCACGGACCATCGGCCCGAATTCACCATCATTAACTTTCCAAGTTTTCAGGCCGATCCAAAGACGGACGGCACGCGTTCGCCAACTTTTATCCTGCTCGATTTCAGCCAGCGACTCGTGTTGATTGGCGGAACCTCTTACGCAGGTGAAACTAAAAAGAGCGTGTTTACGATTCTCAACTATCTGCTGCCGCAACGCGGTGTGATGAGCATGCACTGTTCCGCGAACGTCGGTGATGGCGGCGATGTGGCGATCTTCTTTGGCCTCTCGGGCACGGGCAAGACGACTCTCTCTGCAGATCCGGAGCGGCAACTGATTGGCGATGATGAGCACGGCTGGTCAGATAATGGCGTTTTCAATTTTGAGGGGGGCTGTTATGCAAAGGTGATTAGGTTGTCGCCGGAAGCTGAACCTGACATCTATCGGACTACCGGAATGTTTGGGACAATTTTGGAGAATGTCGTTTTTGATCCTGACACTCGCGCCATCGATCTTGACG
>JANNON010000797.1:0-3087 GCA_031399105.1 Blastocatellia bacterium
TGACCTCTCATGCCACTCCGTTTTAGTTTTCACACGGTCGCGGTAGCGGGTGGGGCGCACCACGCATTCTTCGGGGGTTCATGCTCAATTCACTACAACACCACACCCGCTACTGCGAGGTGGTCCTGACCTCATCACACCCGATCGAATCGCGAACTAGCAAACCGCATCACTATCGTTGATCCAATCTGTAGGCAACCATGCGATTGTCTTGTGAGACGAACAACAAGCGCGCAGCCTCGTCACTTACAAAACGCTCGTCTGGGGCTGAGATTCGGATGAATCGCTCCGGCGAACCAGTATTCACGTTCACGCCCACCAATCCATTTCCCCCGCGCAAGCTCGTGTAAAAGTACATCCAGTCTCCCCGCAATTCAGCGAGACGACGAGTCCGTAAGAAGAACCGCGACAAGCGCTCGAGCTGATGCGCAGGATCCAGTCGATCGAGTAGTCGCTCTTCAATATCAACCGACGGCCGAGGAATTCTCGGCATTGTTGGCGCACGAACACTTGTCGCTTGACGCGCACGCGCGAGCACTCCATAGGTTGAAATTCGATCGCGCACATATTCGCGTCCATAGTTTGAAGCCAGGCTGGACAACGTCGGTAACGCCTCGCGCGCAGCCAGCCCGGACCAGCGCAACGAACTCACGGCATTCAGTACCTGCACTCCGCGAAACGCAGTGGTGGCCGCGCTGCCATAGCGAAAGTAGAGCGCCCCAGCCCGAGCGGCAATTGCAGCCACCGTTCGTAGTAATCCCCGGCCTGGTGGGTTATGTCTCGCTCGCCAGGTATTTCTTCCGGTGCTCAGATCGAATGCCGCCAGTTCGTTCTTTCCCCCGACCACGGCTTCCCGCCTTTCATTCAGCAAGACAAACGAGGCGGCTTCAATCTCATGAGAGAACTTCGCGCGCCGCTTTCCCGATGCCGCGTCGATAACGATCAAGTCGTCGCGATCAGCGACGAAAATCGTAGACGGATCCGCCAGAATGAAATTGGTAATTCCTTTGTCAGCACCTTTGAAACGCCAAAGTGTTTTGCCCTTCTGCAGATCGATTGCGCTGACGCCATAAGGCCCCCGCGAAATTGTCTCGCCATCACGCAAGCGCGCGAACTGTCCACCCGTGCGAACGAAGAGCACATCGCGAGTCAAGATCATCTCGGGAACCGAACCGAGATCCTTCGCTTCCCAGACTTCTTCACCCGTCGCTCGCGAAACTGAACGCACCTTCCCTCGGCCCGAGATATAGACTCGCCCTTCGTCTGCAACCGGATCGGCTTCCGTGAGTGCGAGGCCTTCCTCATTCACCCGAAAGTTTTCGCTGCGACGATCTTTCCCATTCAATGCATCCTGTGAGGTAACGCCTTCATAGAAGAGGTAGAGCCGACTGTCGAGAAAGACCGGCGGGCGATAATTGTCGAGCGTGTAAGGAACATCGCCACTTTTACTCCAACGCGCGGGCATCATTTCGATCTCATTTTCGAGTTCACGCTTCCAAAGCTCTTTGCCGTTGTTAATGTCAAAGACAAAGACAGTTGGTTTGCGTTTGAGGTCTTCACGCGCCTTTCCCTTAGCCTCACGGACGAAGATCACCGCGAGCAGGTTTGTGTTCTGGTCCAGCGCCATCTGCATCACTGAGCCGCGCACTTTATCGCTGCGCCAGATAGATTCGCCGGTTAGCATGTCGGTGGCTTCGACGCGCGTCTTGCTGCCTGATTCCAGATTGAGCAGCAGCAGGTCCGTTCCGGGAATGGGGGCGACATCAGTCTCATCCAGCTTTACGTTCTTCCGGCGCCATAAAATTTCGCCCGATTCACCATCAATGGCGTAGAGAGATTTCTCCGTGCCTGCGACTACTACGCCCAGTTCGGTGGCTTGATAGAACCTAACTTGGCCGTCGAGTTTGGTCTGCCAGCTTTGCGCAGCAGCGACTCCCGAAAGAAAAGGCAGAGTAAGAAAAAGCGAGAGGATTGCGCAGAGGCGTGTCAGTCGCAAGTTCGATGATATTGGCACTTTTGTTTTGAGTTCCCGCGAATGATTTTGATCGTGGCAAATTGGGGACTGCCAGGATTATAGAAGGGAACTGAGGGAGGTAACAACGAAACACTTTTCGGGGCGATTACATTAAGATCCTAAGCGCTGGGACCTGGTATCGACTTAGTTGGCCGTGGACTTAGCGACCAGACCATTGAAATCTGACAGCGCGAAACCTAATTCTGTTATCCTCCGCGAGCGTTTGATACCTCGCGCTTTGAAACCAGATGCTTTCTCACGAAAGCAGAAAGGCACTCTGAGATGAAAAGCTACCTCAACAAAACTTTCCTGATTAATGATGCTCAGGCAAGAATTCGCAAGGACGACGATCTACTCGCGTTTGTTAAGGAGAATGGCGTTTTTAAATTGATCCCGAATGGTTCGCAGATCAGCGTAACGGATACGACGGTTGGCAGAGACTCCGCTATCTACGTTCGCGCCGATGGCTGGGGTTGGACTGCAGCCAAGAATCTTAAGAACCAGTTCCTGAATGAGACGCTGCGAGCGATTCCTCCAGCAGACGACGATCCGAAAGGTGCGAACGCAGCGTGGGACGCAGGTAATTTTCTGAGGCAGATCACCCTGATTGAGATCGTGGGCGCCGACCATGCTTTGAAATACATATCCGACCAAGTGGCAACGCCGTACCTCTCGCTGGTCCATGCTGCTGCCGACGACGGTGTGCCGATGCCTTTGCGAAGCGGGTTCAGAACTTACCCGAAACAACTGTACCTCTACAACGGTTACCAGAACCGTCTACCTCGATTCAACCGTGCAGCAATGCCAGGTTTCTCAAATCACCAGGACGGCTTCGCTTACGATTTTGTGATCTCTGGTTATGAAGAGAACCCGCGGTATGCCTGGCTGAAAGCACACGCGCCGGCGCATGGATTCGTGAGGACTGTGACCGAGGAACCGTGGCACTGGGAATACCGGCCGCAAGTAGCAGCAACTGGTGTTTACAAGACATCGAATGTTTTGAAGTAAGGCTCGAAAGACCGGTCGCTTGGAGGGGTGTCCCTCCGTGGGCGCCCCTCCCTTCGTCAAAGGCC
>JANNON010000829.1:0-4765 GCA_031399105.1 Blastocatellia bacterium
GCCAACGCGTTTAATGTCACGCTCACCGACACTGTGGCTGTGCGGTCGAGCGGGCTGCTCATCCTCATCGCCCGAGAAGCAGAGGTTGAGACGAGTACACTCTACTTCAACATCTCCAAGCCCACTCTTTCAGTCGATGCCGAACCTGGCAACTGGAGTGGCTGGTATCGCTTTTACTTTCCCGAACATCCGATCTTCATGCCGGGTAATGAACGCAATGCCGCCAAGTCCCCTCCTCCTGAGTTGCGCATCGCTGGTATGGATCTTATTACGGTGACGACCGAGGCGCACACCGCCTCTCCCGCCAACGCGCCCTTTCGAGTGATCGCAATTGACGAGACATTGTTTTGCTTTCGGCCGTCGACAGACGGCACCCTCTACGTCAACCGTTTGAGAATTCTCGAGCAGCCTGCTTCCGACACTGGTGCTGGCGAGCAGACCCCGGGACGCGAGGGTGGCCAGGCAACCTATCAGATGGAGCAGGCTTGGGAGGCGCGGTTTCGTGGCAGCGGAGAAAAAGATACTCCTTCCAGCGACCGAGATTCGCAAAGTGTTTTCACTCCGGATGGCCAACCCTTCATCGAGCCTACGCTTGAACTTACCGCCGATATCTCAATTGGCGAAGGTGGGTTCGATGTGGTAACCGTCCCGACTGTAGATCCCGCGATCACCCGGATTTACATTGCCAGCACCGGGTTTAAGGACCAGGGATCGAAAGGCGTGGTCAAGCTATGGATCCTCACCGTAGCTGAGGGCGGCGAGTTTGACCTGTCTGAATTGGGATCGGCGGTCCTAATCTCACCTGCTCTCAAGACCGGACCGAACCAACAAGTGGCCTTGCAGCCATTGGACCACCTTGCGCCCGCACTCGCCTTCTACTACGAGCAGGATTCTCCAGTTGCAACTGCCGCAGCGACGCCGGACAAGGACGACTCCTTTCTTCAGGACGGACGGCTCGCGCTTGCTGTTCCCGTCGGCAATAGTGAGATCGGTCTGTCGCGAGCCATGGCGGTTTACGATTTCGGCTTGAAGGCTAACGGCACCATTCCGACTTCGGTAGATATCCCGGCCGTGCTCGTCGATGGCGAGCTTAGTGACGGTCTCTTTCACAAGAAACTTGCGCCCGGATTCCCTACTCCGGATCAAGCACTACAAACCATCCACATCGTCGACGAATTGACTGTTACGGCCATGGTCCTCGGGCAGGTACAACCTCAGCACTCGCCCTTGTTCCTGGCGGGTTCGGACGGCTTGCTTCATTTGTACTTCGCCGGCCCGGACGCCACCAGTTCACAGGTTGACGGAAGTTGGGGCGGACTCGTCCCGGGCCAGCCAACATTTCAGGTGGCCCAATACAACACGCGTTCGCAACGCTCGGTCATCGACCTGTTCTGGATCGATTCGACTGGATCAGAGTCACCACGAGGAACCGTGCGCTTACTTGCTCGTCGCGCTGGACCGACCATGAACGACACCTCTGTAACCATCGCGCCCTACGGAACACATCCAGATCTTTGCACGGTCACGATCGATTATGGCGGCACAGCAGTGGACCTTCCGACGGAGACTTGGGAAGGAGTCCCTCGAGAGCTTCGCGCTTTCATGCGCGTAATAAACGGCGAGTCCATCGAAATTGCGAGCGATCCGAGAGTCAAGGTCGGACAGTCGAGATTTTTCGATCCATCGGGCCAGTTCTCGCAGGTACGGATTGCGACCAATGTTAGTCCTACTGGAGATAGTCCAGGCCAGAACGGTCAACCTCCCTATGCCGCAGTGCTAACCCTGGTCTCAAGTCGCCCCGACCTACAACTGCGTGCGGTAACCATTGGCGCCGGCGCCTCCGCGGAGAGCGCAACGCTAACTCTTGATGTCGGCTCGGAAGCCGGTGGCTGCGACATCGTTTTCAAAAGCTTGCCGCGCCAGATCGCGGGTCTGCCTGAAATACTGAACGGCAGCTCTGCCCGATATTCCTATGCTGCGATCGCGCCCTTAATGAGTCTCACCACCAGATCGGATGACGGTCAGGACGCTATCATCTTCTACCCGAGCAGCGCTGACGAGCATCCTGATCTTTCCATGCTCAAGATTTGGGTTGGAACGGATACGGGCGATTCCACGAAGTGCGACGTGCGGTTCACTAAAGGAGAGATCAAGCTCGATTTGGCCGGGGTTCCACGTGCGCAGGCTGACTTCATCGCTGCGATCAAAAAACAGGCAGCGTGGGCCCAGTTCAAGCTAGTAATTTCTCCCGGTCCCCTTCCCGGCGATGTCGAGGATCAAATTGTCGTCAAACCAATGAACCTCGCGGATGCGACGATGCTCTTCGATGCTCTGCTCCCTGCTGATGGGTTGACTGCAAAGATTGAAGACGGCGTTTACAGGGCGATGGTCCAGCAACGGAATCCTCCGACCGTGCGATCAGAGCGTGGAATGCAGGGTTTGTACGCCTTGCTCGGAACCCTTCCAGAAAGCGGTGGCGACCAGTATGTTGAGGCAACCGCCGGCCCGATACGTCCGACGATCGAGGGGGTGACGTCGGTATGGGAAACTCGCCAGCAAACCTACGACCTGACCTTTAACGGCTCAAACAGAATGAACGTTCCGATCGAGGGTCAAGGACAGCCGCTCGCATCACGCACGAACCTGGCTCCGAATATGGACTGGACCATTGAGGCCTGGGTTAAGCCCTTCACCAGTAACGCGCAAGCTCTTGCAACGTATCACGCCAGTTCGTCCGAGGTGGTCCCCGGTGAGCCGACGGGCGATTACGCCCTTGGGATTACTGGCTCAAAGTCGCTGCAGTTCAGCGCGGTAAAGACGAGTCCGCCTGGGCGCAAGAGTACTTTCCTAACGACTGGAACCGATAGGTCGCTGTTGCTCGATACGAGTTTCACCTGGGAGTTTTGGGTCCAGCCGGATGCCGCTCCCGCGCCAAGCCCGACTGCCGATTCGCTCGGGTACGCAATGATGGTCGTGGAGGCCCAGAGTCCAAATCCGAATTTCGCCGTTGGCCTCAACCGCGATTGCAAAGTTGTGGTGCGTTATACGCCAACCGGAAAGACAACCCGGACTGTTAACTCGAAGGGAGTGATTGCCGCTGCCGATAACAAGGGCGAACCTGTTTGGACTCACATAGCAGTGGTCGTGGAAAGATCGCCTGCAGGTGGCCCGTCTGATGGGAAGGCAACGATTTCAATATTCATCAATGGCAGTCTCGACAGCACCGCCGAAGCTGATCTGGGACGCTTCAAGATTTTGCCTAGAACTAACATCGGCGGCGTCGGTGTCGATGACGCAAGCCTGGCTGGTCGTCTGGCAGCGATGCGCTTCTGGACCACGGCGCGTTCCCTCCAGCAAATTCGCACCTTTGCGTTTCGCTCGGTAAGCAGCAACGATGTCGGACTTGCAGGAATGTGGCCATTGGACGCGGATGTAAGGGAGGGTGGCGAAGTCATATTCGAGAATCGCGCTGAAGCGACTGGCAAAGCTTTAAATGCTCGCCTCGTTCTTTCTGGAAATCAGGAGTGGGCCCCCGTTGACAATCGATTTCTGCTGTCACTGGTTGCGGGTGTCGCGGGCGCCCCAATCGAAATCGGGCCTGCTTCGCTGCGAACAAATCGCTGGAATCACGTTGCGGTTATTTATCGCGCTGGCGGTGGTCTACGGCTGGGCGCGCGCAGTGCGCAGGCGGGTGCAGACAGTCAGACTTACGCGTTCGAGGAAAATGCAACGACGTTTGGGTTCATCGATCGATGCGCGATCGATGCCTGGATTCAATTGTCTAACGAGGCGAAGGGTGCCGCGAACTCTATCATTGGACGATGGTCCAGCGACGAACCTGGCAGGGAGTTTGAACTATTCATTAACGATGCAGGAGCTTTTGCAGCACGCTTTACAGTCTCCAAGGATCTCGAGGGGAAAACTATCGAGGTTGCTGCGTCCGGCGGCGCCAACTTGTTGGCCGCGGACGCTGCCGGTGCGTTTCCTGTCCGCCACGTTGCAGCCAGACTCGTTTTGACAAACACAGTGGCGACTGATGGTAAGACCACCGGAGTCTATAAGCTGGAGTTGCGCATCGATAATGAAGAAGTCGGTGTTGACACCAATCAGGCTTCACCGATTGTTGGCTCGGGCGTTCGCCTCCAGGTCCAATCCACTGAGACCACACTCACAGTAGGAATGCGCGCGTTGCCAAAGCAGCCTTGGGAGAGTCTTGAGGAAGGCGACCATGCATTCTTCCGCGGCGTCATTGGTGAAACGCGAGTGTGGTCGAACACGCCGACGTGGGAGCAGCTTTTTCCAGAGCAGTTTCCCGATAAGTTGCCGGAGATCGCCCCAGCAGGTCTTACTGCGCGTTGGGCCTTTCGTGAACAGCGCGGGCTGATCGCCTACGACGTCGTAAGGGACGACAATCTACGTTTGAGTTCCGCGGACCTTTGGACCCAGGTGCAAGCCACGTCAATTCAGGAACTCTACGCCAACGGCTCTCGAATCTGGAACACCAAACCAAACGACAGTTTGAAATATTCGAGTCGGGACCAATTCACTCTCGGGCAGCGACTCGAAGGCGGCGACGGTTTTGTAGGAGCTCTGACACAGGTGCGGATCTGGCGTGAAGCTCGAACGCTGGACCAGCTATCAGAGAATCTTTTCTGCCAGTTAAAAGGTGACGAAGCCAATCTAACAGCCTTCTGGAGTTTCGAAGGCGGCCCCGACAAAAAACCGAATGGGCAGGATCGAACCGGAGGCGGCAACAACGCCGACC
>JANNON010000858.1:0-4157 GCA_031399105.1 Blastocatellia bacterium
CTGTAGTCGAGTTGCTGTCGAAAGACTACGCGGCCAAACGACGCGCCCTGATCGATCCGAACAAAGCACTTGATTCACCACCCCCGGGGGAAATCAACGTAGGCAGCGACACTACCTACTTTACGGTCGTCGACAAGGACGGCAACGCTGTGTCGTTCATTAACAGTATTTTCGACTCTTTCGGATCAGGGATTGTCGCCGGCGATACGGCGATCGTACTTCAGAATCGCGGTAGTTCGTTTTCACTGGATCGAACCCATCCTAACCATCTCGTGCCGGGCAAGCGCCCTTTTCACACGCTCATTCCGGCGATGGTTTTCAAAGACAACAAGTTGTTCATGTCGTTTGGGGTTATGGGTGGCGGCATACAGGCCCAGGGACATGTTCAGGTGTTGGTCAACTTCATCGATCTGGGTATGGGGTTGCAGCAGGCGATTGATGCGCCGCGTACCGTTATATGAGCGGGAGGAGCGTCTTGCTCGAGGATGAAATTCCGGCAACAGTGATTGACCTGCTTATCGCCGTGGGCCACGTGCGGGCTTCACCTCCCGGCGTACTGAGATCATCGATGGGTGGTGGCCAGGTGATCATGATTGACCCGGTGAACGGGACTCTCATGGGCGCGTCCGATCCACGCAAAGATGGATTGGCGATCGGTTATTGATCCTCAAGGCGACGGTTGCAGCATTAAGCAGTGTTTATAAGTCCAACGTCAAAGTCCAAAGTCCAAGATCGGTGTTGGCAGCGAGATTGGTTCCCAAAGTATTTCAAAGTGGCGCTAGCGGACTTTGGCCTTGGACTTTGGGCATCTCACCGCGTCGCGAAAAGCTACTGCGCCACCTGGATTTTGCGGACAACGCGCACCCGCTGGAATTGGCAAAGTACCGCCTGGAGCGAAGAAGCGCGACTCTTCGGAGATGGACATCAAACAATGACATTGCTGATTTGAATCGCCGAATCGTCGCCGCTAACGAGACAATGACTCACACGCCACTTCGACTTGTTGCGAAATGCTCATTGCTGATCAAGAATCGCAAATCCGAGACCAGGCCTCAGTCTCCCTCTGAAAAGGTTTCGCAAGTGGAGGACTCACATTACTCACTATGTCTACCTACAAACCGACGCTAGAACAACAAAGGATCCTCGATCACAATCCCAAACAACATGCACGGATTCTCGCTGGCCCGGGTACGGGGAAGAGTGCTACAACCGTGGAGTTGATAGCGAAGCTTTTAACGGCGAACCCGGAACTACGTGTCAAGCTGCTGACATTCACTCGCGCGGCAACCGCGGAACTCGCGAAAAAGGTTTCTGGACTTCCCGTTGCCGCGGCCCTGCGCCCCAGCACGATTCATTCATTTTCGATTTCAGTGCTCCTGTCAAACCCTGGATCCGCGAGTTTCCCTCAACCACTCCGCATCGCCGACAAATGGGAGGAAAAGAACATTGTCAATCCTACACTGGCGCGACGCATTAAAGTACGCGCGGATCATCTCGGCAGTCTTTTTCGTGAAATGGCATCGAACTGGGAACACTTGGCGCCCAAGCTGATTTCGACGGTTCTTGCGTCCGAGCGAGCCCAGTTTGTAGGAGGCTGGCAAGAGCACAGAGAAATCTACGGTTACACTCTGCTGAGTGAACTACCGTATTCATTATTGCAGGCCTTAACGAATCACTCTGACCTCAAGGGTGTGGACTACGATTTAATGATCGTGGACGAGTATCAAGATCTAAACGCGTGCGACCTTAAAGTGCTTCGTCTGATTGCAGATCAGGGTTGCTCAATCATTAGTGCCGGCGACGATGATCAATCAATCTATTCGTTTCGAAATGCGGCACCGGAGGGAATTCGGCGCTTTCAAACAGATTACCCGGGAAGTGCAGACTACCCTCTCTCGATCACTCAACGATGCGGTCGAAGCATTATCGATTGGGCATCAGACGTAATAGAGGGTGATCCGGACCGACCTGCCCGGAGCAGACTTACGCCCGCGGCAGGATCGCCTCTTGGTGAAGTCGCTCTCTTGTCATTTGCAGGAGAGAAGTCGGAAGCAGAGGGAATTGCGTCTTTGGTGCATCAGTTAATCAAGAACGATGGAGTTGCGCCGGAAGATATTCTGATTCTAATGCGCGGTGACTACAACGGCACCTTCAGCAAACCAATCAAGGAAGCTCTCGAAAAAGTCGGTGTGTCGTATGCCGATCCTGATTCTGTTGAACGTCTTCTTGGAGATCCTGTAAATCGACGCGTTTTAGCGACTTTTCGGTTGTTGGACAATCCTTTTGATTCGTTGGCTTGGGCGAGTTTGTTGTTACTGACGTTCGGAATAAGTCAGGGCTTTGCCGATTACAGTTATGAGCGGGCGCGAGTCGATCGTTTGCAGTTCGGTGATGCTTTGCTTGCCGCGAGAAAATTGAATTTCCCGGATGCACCAGTGGCCGCCACTGCAGCGAGAGCAGATCACTTGATCAAATCGGTTTTCGAGTGGCTCGATGTTCATGTGCCGCCTACGGATATGCCTGCAGCGGGATGGGGACACTGGATCATAGATAATTCTGGTTGCAACGTAGTCCCGGCACCAAGCGGCGACTTCATAACTCTCCTGCATGACTTGGACGCTCTAGTTGAAGAGGATCTAGAGTTAGGAAGCTATCTGTCACAGATTACACCGCTCGGACGGGACCTTGCGATCGCCGAAAGCGCGGGCGTTCGCATAATGACAATGAATAGTTCAAAAGGATTAACTGTCCGTGCAACAGTAATAGCCGGCGTGGAGGAGGGGTTGGTACCGCGACGTGATCACGAACTGAGCGAAGAGCGAAGGCTCCTGTTCGTCGCGATGACGCGCGCCAAGGAATTTTTTTTCACAACATGGGCGAGAACAAGAGGTGGTCCGACGGCTCGTTCTGGAGGCAAGATAAAGACTGGGCTAATACGTGACCGACGGCGCCCCAGCAGTTTTTTGGAAGCTGGATCGATCAAGTCACAGGATGGTAACGATTATCTAAAGCGCAGAACTACATGAATTGTAAAGAGTGTCAGGAGAATGTGACAGATATCAAGCGCCTGGTCAGGATTCGATTTTACGATTCTCAATCCTCAGTTCCAGTTCGGGAACATAATTGCGAAGTGAAGTCAGCGATATAAAATTCCAACCCGGGGTTCTGGTCTGGTATACGGATGGGTCAAGAAGAAATACTTGAAGAGAGTTAGATAAGGAGCACGTATGGGCATTGTCGATACCGCCAAGGAGGCTGTGATGTTGGTTCAGAAGATTGACAACATCGAGCTGTATAAAAAAAACCTCGACCTGCAATCCGATGCCTTAAAGTTGGTTGAAGAAAACGGGAGACTAAAAGGCGAGATTAAGGAACTGGAAGAAGCCTTCCAAATCAAAGACACGCTTACTTTTGAAAATAACCATTACTACGTTGTAAAAGACAATGAGAAAGACGGACCCTATTGCACTTACTGTTGGGACAAAGATAGAAAGTTAGTCCGGCTGCATAAAGATGACCATGACTATTGGTGGTGCTTGATTCACCAAAAGGAAAAGAGTTATCTGTACATTGCTTAGTACCTCATGAGAACTCGAACCCTAAAAGTCCCAAAGGAAGAAGCACGTACTCTGCTCGCGCAGCAAATTGCGAAGTTCGTTTAGCTTGAAGAACGAGTCGTTGAGACGAGGGACGATTTGGAACGCTATAAGAGAGACAGACTCAGACACACTAAAGTCAGCATAATCGTGAATGAGAGATTATTTGGGGAGGACGTTGACAGGTTCTTCCGTTATGAGCTTGCTAGCCCTTCATACAACGCTGATTTTGAAGCACAGTTGGAATTCTATAAGAACGAAGATGGCAAACAATTAACCGAACTCCAAGCAATGCATGATGGCATCGACCTCATGAATGAAGGGGTCACCCCTCCAAAACAACCAAGGAAAACTCCGAACGCATACCGTGGACGCGTACAGAAAGGATTGAAGCCGGGTCCTTGGGTGTTGCAATAATAACGCTCCTCGTTGCTTTTGGCCGTATCTTCCGACTTTCGAAATGCAGTCTACAAAGTAGCAAACAAAGTATGGAGTCGCGCACCCACAGCTTCAGGTCAAAAAGTTATCCCTAATTAGACCCCTTGCGAGATGGTCCATAGT
>JANNON010000872.1:0-4909 GCA_031399105.1 Blastocatellia bacterium
CGGCCACACAGCATGGCCTCGACGAGAGCTAACGGTAATCCCTCGCTGCGGGAAGCCATAATCAAGGCATGATGATCATTCCAGATGCCCTGCACATCGTTAGTCTGACCGGGGAATGAAACGTTTTGAATCTCGAGTTTCGTCGCCAGTGCAATCAAGCCCTCGCGGTTTATCCCATGTCCGATAAAGGAAACATGAAGGTCCCGCTTTTTCCATTTTTCCATCGCCAACATGCGCAACAGCACATCCTGGCCCTTGTCCAACAAATGCAGGCGACCCACGCATGCAAGACGAAACCCCTGCTTCTCAGTTCCGGGCCAGGATCGCGGGCCATCGGCGGCGACCAGAAAAGGATTTCTTACAACTGCCGCGTTCACTAGTGGCCCTCCGATCTGATCCTCGGTCAAGCTCCTGTTATGACGAGAGACGAAGAAGCATCTGGCGGCCGACTCAAAAACATCGCGCATATATTTTCGAGATTTATCCGGTGGCCAGAAATGATCCGTGGCCTTCTGACAGATCAAGACATATGGCAGTTTGAGTTTTCGGCAGAGATGGCCAAAATGGAGTCCATCGTAGTTATCGCCCTGAGAGATGATCACCAAATCCGGAGTGCGAGCCTTTAAGTACAGATAAACAAAAATGAGGTGCTTCTTGACGGGTGTCAATTGGTACCTGTCAGGAAGCAGAAGGTTCATTACCCGTTGGGGCAAACGAAGGCGCTCTAAATCCCGCACTTTGCAACCCATTGAATTTAAGCGCTGAATGGTGGGATGTGTTTCATCCACTACTGTCTTGAACCCCGAAACAGCGTGGCCGCTTTCGGCTAAAATCGAAGCAGATCTTGACCATAACTCTTCACTGCCGCCCCATGCATCCGGGCAAGTGCTGATGGCAGTGAAAGTACGCCGCGAATTAGACTCAGGAGCTTTTTTCAATCGAGTGATACTTAGTCAAACACAGGGACCGCGGCCAAATGTTTCTCAAACCATTCGTGCGGTTGAGTGGTGGGAATACAAGCTATCTCCGATATTTGCCACCCTGTACGCGACCGCCTTCCTTTTGAAAGTATCCGTATTCTCTTTGTGGCCGCTCCTGGTTCTGGCCCTTATTGCGTTGATTCCAGGAGCCGCCTACGTCAGCGTCATAAACGACCTCACTGATCTAAAAGACGATCTGGCATGTGGCAAGAACAATCGGCTGGTTGGAAGGTCGCGAGCATTCATTGCATTGACGTTGGCTTGTTGTCTTTTGCCCGGCGTGTTGGTGGCAATCTATTGGCGCCGCGACATTCTCGTATTGACGCTGTACCTCGCTAATTGGATTGTCTTCTCTCTCTACTCGCTGCCGCCGTTTCGTTTAAAGACTCGCGGCCTTTTGGGAGTCCTGGCAGATGCTGCCGGGGCTCATCTGTTGCCGACGCTTTTGGTTGTTAGCCTTGTCTATGGCCGGACGGAAATCCCGATTAACTTTCTCTGGTTCGGGTCGGTCGCCGTCTGGTCAATAAGCTATGGATTGCGCGGAATTCTCTGGCATCAACTTAGTGACTTAGATAACGACGAAAAGGCGGGCCTGCGCACATTTGTTCTGCGTCATCGCTTGTCAGTGGTACACCGGCTGGGGACGTTTATTATTTTTCCTGCCGAGCTAATCGCGTTTGCGATGATGTTGTGGCTTACCAGCAGCCGCCTTGCCGTGGGCCTGCTTTTCTTCTATGTGCTCCTGCAATTGACGCGCAGGACACGATGGCAGATCAATCTGGTGATCGTCGCTCCCAGGACCGAGTATCGCATCGTGATGCAGGAATACTATGAAGTCTTCTATCCCCTCGCGTTCCTGCTCTCATCCTCGGTAACCTATCCTCGTGACGCGGTTGTTTTGCTCCTCCACCTGCTAGTTTTTCCAAGGCGTGCAGCTCAGACCGTGAAAGACATCGCTAAAATCCTCAAACCATTGTAGGAAACCCTGGGCTGGAATTAGCCAACACTTTCGGCGTTAAGTCTCTTCCCGGAAGAAGCCGCCGAGTTGAAACGGTTGAAGATGTAACCGGCCGCGGATCTCAGGAGATCTGCTTCATAGCGGTCGTCAAATCGAGTCAGGGCATTGGTACCCGTTTTGACGATTTCCGCTGCAAGCCGTCTGCTCTCGTCTCCGTCGAGTGCCTTCAATCTGTTCGGTCGCAGGTGGCGTGAATCCTGGCGCACCGACTTTCCTGTTTGTTGACGGTCGTCCATAGCGTCAGCGAGGTTGTCATAAATCTGGTACGCCCTGCCAAGACATTGCCCGAACGTTCCCAGCGCATCCAAATCGTCCCGCGCCGTTCCGGAAACAATTCCGCCTGCCACCATCATCAATCTCATCAGCGCTGTAGTCTTCAATTCACAACTACCGGGGGGAGAATCGTTAGTTTGCTCGCCGCTCGATAGCAGTTCTGCCGACTGGCCGGCAATCATCCCTACGCTGCCGATGCTTTTCGTCACCTCTGTGATTAGGTTTTGGAGAGTCTGTACTGGCGCAGTAACTGGAACCGAATCCGCGAACAACGCATATGCCTGATTAAGCAGCGCGACCGCGACGAGAACTGCGTCTCCCTCACCGAACACGAGGTGCAGGGCCGGGCGAGCACGTCTTAAGTCTGCATCGTCCATTGAGGGAAGGTCGTCGAGCACTATTGAGCTAGTGTGGATAAACTCAACCGCGCAGGAAAGCTTGAGTGCTTGATCGTCTGAAACGCCGGCGAGCTGGGAAGCCGCAAGAGTCAGGTAAGCGCGCAGGCGTTTGCCGCCGGGGAAGACAGCGTATTCGAGAGCCTGATTAAAACGATCGGTTCCCTCGATAGGGCTGAGGGGAAGCGAGTTGCGCAGACGCTCTTCAAGCAGTGCCCTGTGAGAGTGCACAAACTCAATGAAGAGCGCGGGCCCTGGTTCTGTCCGCGTTATAACTTTCATCTTAAGTTGGAGACCAGACCGTGAATCAAGTGTCGTGGCAGAGCTTTCGGATTGCGGTGATAAGTTACAGACAACTTTGCGATACTTCAAATTTGGTCTAAAAACTGTGCTTAACTGTTTGGGCAACGGGACAGTATTTACAAGATTTGCTGCACTAACGATTACAGAAAACAACTCGTTTGAATTCACAAACGCTATGCGAAATATCTTCAAATCGCAGGAGCACAACCTTGCTTTCCATAGCGATGGATACGTGCTGGTGGATGCTCTCGATAGTGGCACGATTGGACGGATGGAGCAGTTCTTCCTGGAGAGCACTGAGCAGGACTTCACCGGCTGCCTCACTTCACTAGGACTTCGTTCTCCAGATCAAAAGGAAAAGATCTACGAGTCCCTCACCCCAGTGTTCGATGATCACCTCAGCAGGTACGTCGACAACTACCGAGCCATCGCCGGCACGTTTGTGTCCAAGAAAAGCGATGCCGGCAGTGTCGTGCCTTTGCATCGGGATTGGGCATTCGTTAACGAAGCGGCTCATACGTCAGTGGGTTTGTGGATTCCTCTCTGCGAGACTGACGCCAACAATGGCGCGCTGACCGTGTTGAAAGGATCTCACAAGCTGAAGCAGAACTTTCGTGGCTCAAATATCCCGCCACGGATTAACTTCTCAGCTGATGCGGCGGCGCAGTATCTCACTCTTCTGCCTATGAAGCCTGGCTGGGTTTTGTTCTACGATCATCGTCTGATTCATGGTTCCGCGGCTAATCGGTCCGGCAGGCAGCGAACCGCGGCTTCGATCACTTTAGTGCCCGCGGAAGCCACACCCCTTCATTATTTGGGCACGAAAGCGGGCGTGTTTGAGTTTGAAGTCGACGCCGAATTTTTTCATCACTGTCACCTGGAGAAGGCAACTGAGGCGAATGGCGATGGGCGGTTCAGTTATAGCCTCAAGACAGATGGTTACCCCAGCAGGAAGATTGACTACACGGAAGTGAGCATTGACGAGCAGGATTTAGTTAGTCTTTACGAACCACATGCGATCAGCGCGCTGAAGAACTTCAAGAATAAACTAAAGGCGAGAATCCCATTTTAGGGGCGCGGAAAAAGTGGCAGCACTTCAGCCTCAGAGAGTACGGGGAACCTCGACGTAACCATTCGGCATCAGCTCAGATTGCAAATCCGGATCTGAGAATATCGTCCGCTAGTGCTCCATCGCCTATTAGCTTCGTCACTACCTAATCTGACTTTGACAACATGGCTGGCTCCGGCGACGAGTTCCACAGATACTCCGTGGCATACTGCGCATACAACGGATGATCCTTAAGGCGCGTGGCCTTTCCGCGACAGTGTTCCAGCGTTCCAACTGGGAAGTCGGCTGCAGTAATTTTTCGATCGGGCTTAAATCGTCGAAGAACTCCGATCACTCGTCGCAATCTATTCTCCATCGTCTTCTGGATATACCAGGCATAGATTCTCTCAAATCGCCCCTCGCCTAAGCGCAAAGCCAGCGCGGCGACACTGCGTGAAATCACAGGATACCAGTACAACTCTTCACTTGAGAGGGACGGATTAAGAACAGGGAGGTTCGGATCCATCCGTTTCAATCCCAACCTCTCCTCAAGAATTCTGAGAAAGGCAGATTGGTCGTCGCGCAGCAATTCGTAAGGCAGAACGATTAGGTTCTCATCACCAAAGGCAGCCGCATAAAGCCCGATCAGATAGTCAAAGTCATAGTAGTGATACGCGTCCGTTTGAAAACAATCAGCGAATTGAATGCACAAATCGTCGAGGTGCAATACGCCCCCCGACCGGACATATTGCGAATAGCCCGACATCATTATTCCCTTGAACCCGCGCGTGATGATGAGGATGGTGCTCCCGGGAAATAGAGTTTCAAGCACGGAGCAGATCTGTTTCTGGTCTTGCTTGATTGGGTCAGGAGTTTGGTCCTTACGCCCTGC
>JANNON010000880.1:0-8582 GCA_031399105.1 Blastocatellia bacterium
GCCATTGTCGGTGGACCATACGACGTGCGATTTCGTGATATCTCCGCGACCGCCGGCACGCAGCGCGAGCAAAGGCTTCACGCGCGTGGGCACAAAGATCATGTCGTTAAAGATCACCGGAGAAGCCACGATGCGATACCAGGGGTTGTTTTCGGGATTGAGTCCGTTCGCGCGCCAGAGCTCTTTTCCGGTTGCTACGTCATGACCGGTGACGCAATCTCCGCCAGTGATTACGATTTCAGTCTTGCCGCCGTAACGCAGCAGACCAGGCGTGCTGTACGAGTCGGGCGACTCTTTCTGGGCATCGGTTGGACGTTCAACTTTCCAGATGGTCTTGCCGGTCTTGCGATCCAGCCGCAGCACGTATGATGGCTCGTCGGTCTTCATGCCGTGAAGTACCTGCACGTAGAGTGAGTCTTCGAACAGTAGCGGTGAAGACGCGTAACCCCAATTCAAACCAAAGTCGCCGTAGTCTTTCTGAATATCGCGCGACCAAAGTTCCTTGCCGCTGAAATCAAACCCCTTGAGAATGCCAGTGCCAGTCATCACGTAGACACTCTTGCCGTCGGTTACCGGCGAAGGCGACGACATATTCTGTTTGCGCATCTTCACGTTGCCGGCGCCCAGCAACTTCTTCCAGAGAACCGTCCCTTTTGTTCGATCCACAGCCCAAAGGTACAGATCGGTATTGTCGGCAACGTTGAGGAAGATGCGATCGCGCCAGATGACTGGAGTGGAGCCGCTGAGGCCGGGCAGCGCGAGCTTCCATGAGATACCTTCATCGGAAGTCCATTTCAGTGGCAGGTTCTTCTCGGTGCTCAGGCCATTCAAACTTGGCCCGCGCCACTGCGGCCAGTTTTCCGCAGTAGCTACCGAGGTAGATAGGATAATCAGGATGAAGATCCAGGACGTGCGTCTACTCATTTTCTCCTCCTACGAATCAAATCCATTTCAAAAGGGAACAATCGCGGCTATCCGTAGCGCGGCAGAGCCGCGAGCTATTAAGCTATTCCGCTCGTAATGCGGGCAACAACGGCGAACGCAGCGCCGCCCATGTGGCCACGAAGGATGCCGCCAGTCCTGACACTAATACTCCCAGCAGCAACAGACCCAGCGATACATTCGGCATTCGCCCCCCGCGCTCAAAGAACACTGGCGCTATTGCGAGCAGCGCGCAGGCAGTTCCGGTTACCAGTCCACAGAAGAGCAGCAGAGCATTCTCTCCAATAACCATCACTGTGAAATGTGCCGAGTTGTATCCGACTGCCCTTAACAGCGCGAGCTCGCGGCGGCGCTCCAGCACATTGCGCAGCAGCACGGCGGCCAGTCCCAGAGTGCCGAGCAATAATCCCAACCCCCCGAGCATTTGAAAAGTCGAAAGATAAGTATTCTCAACTCGATGAAACGTTGCGAGCCGCTCTGCAGTAGACACCACGTCAAAACCATAATCCGACAGCCGATCTTCGAGCACGGTGGCAAGTTCGCCGGGTGCTTTCGTATCGATCAAGAAGAAGCGATAACCCTGCTCCTCGGGAAACAAGCTGAGAAAGTTCTGTTCAGACATCACCAGCTCGCTTTGCAGAATGCTGTCTGCAAGTGCGGCGACCATCCGCAACCGCACCGGACCGGACTGCCGGTTGAGGATGAAATCATCTCCCAGCTTCAAGTGCAAAACATAAGTCATTGAGTTGGCGTCAGCGATTACCGGAATGACGCCATCCGGAAACCTTCGCTGCAACAAATTCCACGGATTTGATTTCTCCTCCGCGGTTTCGGCCAACGAACCCGCAAACGCAAATCGGCTGCTCACAATGAATTCATCTCTGGGTGCGATGATCCTCGGGTTCCGTGGCTGGTAAAGATTCAAACAACTCGCATCGTCCCCGGGTTTCAACCGAAACCTCGTCATCGTCATCGCATTCAGCGGGGAGTTCTGGTCCGTAATCGAAAGATTGATCGCTTCCCTGCCCTCTTGCGAATTGGGATCGTTGACAAGGGGCACCAGCGATTCGGCGAGCAATGGAAAACCGCCGTTGCCGGATTTGCGATCAAACTCCGTTGCCCCGTTGGTGCGACGAAACGCATCGACAGACACGATGATGAAAGCAGCAGATGCGATTAGCGCAATGCATAAGACGCTTCTACCAGGGCGGTGCGTTGCGTTGCGAAACCCGAGTCGCAAGATCGGCGACCATCCGCTTCCATGAATCGTCTTTCCACGATTGTTTCCGAGCCATGCCGACTGATAACAGAGCGCAGCTACGAGCAAGAGGGTGCCGCCGCCAAAAAAACCGCCCACTTGTCCGATTAGTTGGAGAGCCGCTGCTAACACTAATCCGAATCCAAGTACGGTAGCGACAGCTGCAACCCTCAATGACGTGAATAGACTCCTGAGTTCCCCCCGTCCGCGCGCCCCCAAATCTCCGCGTCCCCGCGTCTCCGCTTCCCTCTTCATACTCCCCATCAGCAAACTTCTAGTCGTCGTGCGGCGCAGCCTTCGCAAGGTCCAGACTATGCAGAGAACCGCGGTCAGCACTCCTCCCAACGCGCCGATGATCAAGGTTACGGGAGCAATGTGCAGCTTCAGCATCGTGGTTCCGACAGCATCAATCCACCAGGTTCGCAATCCGAGCATCATCAATTGCCCATACCCAATGGCCCCGAGAAGGCCCAGCAGACTGCCGATCATGCAGAGCACCACTCCTTCTAACAGAAACAGATTCCTAACTTGCGCCGCCGGGAAACCAATCGCCTGCAGCAATCCAATCTCGCGCAGACGCTGTTCGACACCCAATTTGAAAAAGAGAGCGGTCAGCAGCAACGCCGAGACAACCAGGAAGAAACTGAAGTAGAGAAAGTACTCACCAAAGTCGGTGGCGCCGCGTGAAGCAGCCAAACTCTGCTGGCGTACCGGAATTACAACGAGGCGCATTTGAGTGGGATCCAGTGACGCTTTCAGCCTTTGCCGATATGTGTTTAGTGTCTCACGCAGCGGTTTTCCGAGGGCGGGGGCGAGCTTTAGGGACGTCAATTTACCAAAACGAGACGACCAGAGCTTTTGGCCCACGGTGAGCGAAATGAAAGCTTTTGGTGTAGTCCGATATTGATCCCAATAGTCTTCGTCTTGCTGGCGAATGCGATCCAAATCCACTGGGAAGGGTGGATCCCAATCAGCAAGATTCTCAGAGCCAGTGATTCCCGGATAGTCGGGCACCAGATCCCGATCAGCAGCGAGTCCGGAAATAGGAACGATGGCCTTAAGGTAAAAACTCGCTGTCTTTGTTTCCAGGCGTCCATCCTCTCCCCAGAGATAGTATTCGAGTGTTACACCAGCCCCGCGGCTCACACCAAGATCACGCGCCGCCCAATCATTGAGAATTATCGGTGATGGAAAATCAGCAGCTGATTTCTCCCCCACAAGTATCTGTCCATCGAGTCGTCCTAGTTCATCAAAGGTCTGATCATCGAGTGCCGTGACCAGTGAATAAGGCACGGCGTTAGCGTTGGCACTAATGTTGTTGGCGAGGTAGGAGAAGACTGGAATGCTCCTCAATCCCAAGTTCTTTCCTTCAATATTCGCGGCCTCCCATAGGACGTCGCTCAAGAGCCGGCTCTCGTGTTCAACCGAGATGCTTTGTTGATTACTTAGTTCACGCAAAGTGATTCCATAGTCTTCCAGGAGACCCGCATCTTTGAGTATTCCCGAAAGCACTCCCGCCGCGTTCGGGTTCTCGTCGTTCGCCTCATCGATCAGAATCAGGTTTGCCTTCCCTTGCTGTTCAATCTCCTTCTGTAGCAACTTCAACGGAACAAACACTGCGCGTGCCACGCCCTGCTGCGGTTGGATCGAAAAGTCTCCAAGCGCTGCTGCCGGCAGCGTTTCTCGCAACGTCAACCGGAGCGTGCGGGCGAGATCGTCTTTTTTGCTGTGCAACGACTCGGCGGGAATGTCGGTAGGCTTCTGAACATGCAGGAGCAGGAAATCACCGTTCTTACTCTCCAACTCGCGGGCCAAACCTTCGCTCACTAGTACTTCGCGTTCGCCCGGCGCTTGCTTTTGCCGCTCGTGAAACGCCCAGAACCTTTCATCCACGCCATACACCAGCACATCAGAACTTACTCGCCGGTTTGCCTCATGAGTAACGGTTCCTTGCAACGAGATCATTGGAACGGCTCCAATGAAGCCGTTCGCAGTAAAACGACTGTCGCGACCGATATCATCGGCCAGTTGCTCACGAAAGAAACCGCTCGAAGTTATTACACGATCCGCGCCTCCCAATCGTTGCACGACGAGGTCGCGCAAGCTGCCGCGAACGGAGTCGCCTACCAGCAAAGCACCTGCGAGTACCGCTACGGCGATCGCTACGCCAATCATCACGGCAAGGTTGGTTCGCCAGTAGTAGGATAGATTTCGCCGGAGTAGTTGAACGGTTCGCATCAGAAAGGTTGCAGTTGCTGGTCGATCAACTCGTAGCGGAGGGGAAATCTGGCTGCCAGTTCCGCGTTGTGCGTGACGACAACGAGAATGGTCTCCTGTTGACGATGTAGTTCGAGCAATAGCTGAGCAACAACATCGGCAGCTTTGTGATCGAGATTGCCGGTTGGTTCGTCGCACAAAAGCAGTTGGGGTTTCTTGATGAGGGCCCGAGCGAGAGCTACACGCTGCTTTTCACCGCCAGAAAGTTGTGCGGGCCGGTGGTCCAGCCGATCGCTCAGGCCGACTTCCGCCAACAATGACTGTGCGCGCTCAGTCTCATGACCGTTGCGAGAAGAGACCATTGTTGGCGTCAACACATTCTCCAGTACCGAGCACTGTGGCAGCAGGCAATGGTCCTGAAAGATGAAGCCGATCTCCTTGTTTCGAAAGGCTGCCAACTCTCTCTCTTTTAGTTGAAAGGGGTTTTGATTATCGAGTGTGATGCTTCCTGAGGTCGGTGGCTCGAGCGCGCCCATCATGTAAAGGAGTGTGCTCTTGCCGCTGCCGGACGGTCCCATGATCGATAACGCATCGCCTCGCGCCAGCGTAAGCGAAATGTCGGAAACTATCTTGAGTGGCCCCTTGGGAGTTGGATACTCCTTCGTGACATTCTCGACCTTCAGCAAACTACAAACCTCCTAAAATTAGAGCTAGGAGCGAGCGGGGGTAAACCGCTCTTCCTGACTTTAGAGACACCCAAACGAGTATGACTCAAGGACGGGAATCTCAATGGTCAGGAAGGGCGGTTTACGACCGCAATCGCCATCACGACCTCACTTGACCCTGATAGACTTCGAGCGCGCGATCCGCCATCCGGGAAACGTCATAGTGCTCACGTACTTTTTGAAAACCTTGCGCGCCAAGTTTTGCCGCAAGATCTTCATCCTCGTAAAGACGCAATATTCCATCTGCCAGTTTCTCTGGATTGTCCGAATCGATTAGCAGACCGCCGCCCGTATTCTCCACAATCTCAGTAAATCCGCCGCGCCTCGGCTGTACCACCGGCACGCCGCAAGCCATCGCCTCCAAAAGGAAGATCCCCTTCGGCTCGTCATACGTTGCAGGAACAGAAAGCACGTCAAGGCTTTTTAGAAACTCAATCTTCTGTTCGCGATCGAGTACGCCGCGATAAGTAAACTCGTCACCCAGTCCAGACTGTTTCATTCCCTGTTCAATCTGAGCTAAATAGCCCTGATGCTCGGCGGCGATGTAACCAGCAACTTCAAGTCGAGCATTTGGCATTCGATCATTCTTCCGCAGCAGGCGATATGCTTCTGCCAGCACGTGCAGACCCTTCTCAGGCGCCACTCGTGCGAAAAAGCCAATCGTAAAGGGATCACGGTGCTGCGAGCTGCGCTTCTCATAACCTCGCATGTTGATCCCAAGTGGTACGACCTGAATCTTCTCCGGCGGAATTCCAAGGTACTCAGGCATGAACTCGGCGTAGTACTCGCTTACGGAAATGAAAGTATCCACGTGCCTGATGTTTGCCCGAATGAGACCCAGCGACTGAGTTTTATAGGGTTCCTGAAGGCCCTCGAGAAAGAGATCCTCGCCTTGCAAAGTGCAGAAGATCGGCCGGTCCAACAACTCTTTAATCGGCTTTGCCAGTCCGATGAGCAGCGTGTATGGCAGACTCACGATGTCCGGTAGCGATTCCTGACGCAGCCACTCGATAAACTTGAGAATCTCTTTTCGTTGAAAGCCATCCTCTCCTTTCAACATCGATACGGTCATTTCACCAAGCATTTTAGGACTCGTGGAGATAGACCGATTCGTCGCCAGCCGCAGCATCGCGTTTGAGTCCCAAAGGCGATCGAGCCAACGCGGGGACTTGCGAAAGAACGGGACGTACTGTTCCAGGTAAACACTGATGCCGCCAAAAAACACTTTCTCCTGGCTCACGTTTGCTTCGTCTGTTCGCGTAGGGGTGTAGACCGGAAGGAGCGTTACATCGTGACCGCGCGCGATCAGCTCCGTGGCAAGGGCGTTATCGCGCAGACAGCTTCCGCAATACATATTGCCCGCGCCGCCGGTTAGGTAAAGGATCCTCACTGAAATACGTCAGAATGAAACCGCACGCTGGAAAGCACGGCGCGCGTATAAATGGTCGAAAAGATTCCCTTCGTGAGGCTGATCCCAACTCACCTGGTTGGTCGGCAACGGACCGACATTCAAACGATCAACCTGCGACGAAGAAACCAGCCGTTGAATGAGCGCAGGATCTCGCGTGATGGCTGTCACTACCAAACTCGGGCCCAGACGTTTGCTGAGTTCTTTCTGTGGGACTTCCAGTACGCTCGCGAAAGGAAACAGGAATTCTTTGTTGGCCAACGCGTGATCACTCGCTTCGCAGTGAATGATCGTCGGCAGGAGATAAGTTGAGCTGTTCCATTCGACCAGTCTCTCGTCCTTCCTGTGCGAGAGCGTCACATCGCGAGCGCCGCCTTCAGACAAGCCTTGATCGATGATCTGCGAAATCCGTTTTGCCACATCTGCGTTAGCAAAGGGAGCCAGTTGCGCGCGCTCATCGTCAGAAGCACGCGGTTCAATCTTTGCCAGCCGCGCGGCAAGTGCTTCGCTAATCTCGGCAGCGCGTCCGGGTGTCCAAACCGACGACGCGTTAACGCACGAGCGACCACCATTCTCAACAATCGAAGCGGTGATTACATCAAGATATTTCTCCCATTCGTCGAGACAGTCTTCGCCAATAATTACCTTGCTGTAACCGGGGCCATGGATCTCCACGCGCACATCGTTCTCCCACGCGCCCACGGACGACACGTCCCCAAACATCATTCCTCGTCCACAGTTTCGGAGAATCTCGTTAGCGCCGCCGTGGTCGGTTGGGTAGAAACTAAATACCTCTCGCGGCGCTCCTGCCTTGATCAGCGCCTGCACGATTCGGTAAGGCGTCCAGGGTTCGGCACTTCCGGGCTTTAACACGAGCGGGATTTTCAACGCGAATGATGGTATCCAAAGCGAGTGCACACCCGGCGAGTTGTTCGGCAAGACAACTCCAAGTGAATCGGCGCAGGGAAAGAAACTAACCGCATGACCAGCGACTTCGCCGAATCCTCGGTCCAACACATCCCAGTCGACCTTCCTGGTGAGACCGTTGAGCACGTGCTCCATTTCGGCAAGCATGCTGCGGATCTTCGCCATGTTCCTGCGGACCATGACGAACGGTAACCCGGTGGTAGCTGACACCTGCCGCACATAATCATCAGCAGCCTGATCGCCTTCTCCAAGAGACAACGTGTCATTCATGAAGTGCTCCGCCGCACGTTTGCACATCGCGACCAGGTCCGCTGTCGAATATTTTGCGAGCTGCTCGCGAGTGCGCGCCTGTTCGCGCAAGTCACGACGGATCAAACCGGGGTTTGCCTGGCTTACTTCAACAAACGTCTCCCGCGTTTGATGGTGCGGAACGCGAGCAACATCGAGACTCGTGTAGGGTTCGCCGTGGCGTAGGATTGGGACTTTGATCATGATCAATGCTTAAGAGAATGTTAGCCGCGGATTAACGCGGATTGCGATGATCTAAACTTAGCGTTGTTAAAAGTGATCCAGCGTGAGAGTAAGCACTCTGAAAGTGAGCCACTTTTTGACAGTCGGGCTACTGCACCGAGATCCCGGCACCGAGGCGCTCGCCCTCTGGCTGTTCGCTGTCTGCTGTCTGCTGTTCGCTCACTTAGTACACTCCCTCAACAACCGTCCCTTGCAAGCCAGCGAACGGTCTCACGTTGCGCACGCCATCCCAAGGATAGAGATCGCAGGGAGGCTCGCGCTCAGCCGCATCACGTTCCAGAAAACGCGGCATAAAAAATTCTCTCGTCAAAGTCGTAAGCCGCACGCGACCTGTTTCGCCATACTCAACCACCCGATCCGGATTGTCCGGATCAACGACTTCGATGGCGGCGCGCGGTTGCGGCGGATAATAGATCACCGCGTAGTTGTCCTTCGGATCGCGAGGCTTGTGAACGGCCAAGCCCATCAGGGTGTTGCCATAGGTTGGAGCAAAGTAAGCTCCTTCCAACAACTCCTCGACTGCAAAGCGATGAAACTGCGGAGTCATCTCCGTACCGCCGCAGAACACGCCGGT
>JANNON010000896.1:0-8631 GCA_031399105.1 Blastocatellia bacterium
TGATCGACGGGCGCGGGCGCAATGCTGGCCGGAATCAAACTGCGCGTGTGCCACCCAGTCGAGTTGCTCGATGAGTCATACGAACAGAGTGGGTGCTATCGCAATCAATGAAGGAAACGCGCTGCTCATCGAAGCAAAATCGGATTGCCTTAGTCGTGGCTGCCAGTTGCTCGGTGCTCGCCACGATAGTTTTGGCATCTGCCGGCGTAGTTGCGCAGCAGACTGATCCCGCCATTCCTCAGGTGCGCGCCTACTACGAACGAGCAAGCCGTTTCGAACAGGAAGGAAAATGGCCGGAAGCCGAAAAAGCGTGGCGTTCGGCGCTCGCGGTCGCCCCGAATGACGCGCGCGCATGGACTAATTTAGGCGTGGCGCTCAAGCGACAGCAGAAGGAGAGCGAGGCCGTCGCCGCCTGGAAGCAGGCACTAGCTATCGACGCCAAACTCGCTGGACCAAATTTCAACCTTGGTCTCACTCTCGTTCGCAGCGGAAATTTTGCGGAAGCCATCTCGCCACTGCGCCGTGGGCTCGCGGCGGAACCAGGACACGACGGCGGGCGGCGCGCACTTGCACTCGCTTTGATTGGCACGGATCAGTTTCAGCAAGCAACGCGTGAGCTCGCTCCATTGCTCGCGCGTAATCCGCAAGATGCAGGATTACTCGAACTCGCGGCCCAAAGTTTTGCCAGACAACGGCGATTTGCGGAAGCGGTCGTTGTACTCGAACGAAGGCTTCGGCTTCCAAAACCGACCGCCAATCTTTGGGCCGAGTACGGTGATGCACTCGATGCCACAGCGCGAACACCTGAGGCACTGGAAGCATATCGGAAAGCAGTGGCGTTGGATCCAGAGTCCACTTTGCTGCGTTACGGGCTGGGTTATCTTCATTGGAAGCTGGTCCAGTACGACGATGCCGAGCGTGAAATGCTTGAGGTGTTGCGACGCAAACCCGCCGATCCCCGAGCCTCATTCACACTCGGTGACCTTTACCTGGCAAAGGGAGAACCCGCACGAGCACTTCCCTTCTTAAAGACTGCAGTCGCTGGTTATCCGAACGAGTTTGACACTCGCTTCGCACTGGGTCGGGCGTTAGTGTTGACTGGCGCGGTGAAGGACGGTGTTGAAGAGTTGCGTGTTGCCGTCAGACTCGATGACGGGATCGCCGACGGTCATTTCCAGCTTGGTCGAGCGTTGATGCGATTGGGAGACTCACTTGACGGTAAACGGGAGCTGGACCGAGCGCGCGCTCTGAACGAACAGCGCCGCGCCGGTGAAGCCGAACGGCATAAGAAGAAACTCCCATCGAACTGATCCATCTTCTCCAGTTTCTAGCCGGATGCACGCGAATGACGCGAATCGGAAGTAGTAGACAACCCGAGCTAACTGGAAAAGGAATCTTTCTCTTTTTTCAGATCCGTTCTATCCGCGTGTATCCACGGCCAAGTTAACGTCATCCGAACATTTTGGGGAACCGACGCCGAATGGACGCGTGGACGTTTTAGCCTAACTAGAGGTACTGCCATGAAGCTGATGAAGTTGAAGACAATGCCAATCATTCTTGTGACTATGACCTGCTCGGCATTCATCGCCAGCGCTCAGCAGGTACCGCTTCCAAATCCGACGCGTCAACAAATCCGCGTAGTCTCTTACTCCGGCGATCTTGCAGCACTGCTGGCCGGGCTAGCCCCGTCCTATGAAGTTACGATCGGCTTCGAGGCAGATTCAGGACGCCCGCAAAGGGCTGTCACTATCGAAGTGAAAGACGGCAGCATTCGCGATGTGTTGGACGCGATCGTAAAGAATCGACCGGAGTACCAATGGCGTGAAGTTGAAGGCGTGTTTGAAGTATTTCCAGTCTCGGCCCGGAGTCCGTTGTTGGACACCACGATTATGAGTTTTGAGGTAAACAATTCGGGGTGGAGAAACGCCAGTAGTATCCTGATGGGCCTTCCGGAGGTTCGAGAACGCATGGCAGAGTTGCGAATGCAGTGGCGTGAGCCTGAGCCATCCAGCAATGAAGTGAGTGATTCGTTTTCACTGCACATCAAGAATGTAACTCTTCGCCAGGCGTTGAACGAGATGGCGACGAAAAGCGGCAGAAGGTTTTGGCACTATTCCGAAAGCGCCGGCACGTCAAAGTCTTTCTCTATCGCGAACTGAGAACCCCGGCCAGCAGTCGCCGTCACATTATCGAATAGGCGACTGCACCGGCGATCATTGTCATTCGCACTTTACGCCCTTCATCCAGCACTACTAGATCAGCTCGCTTTCCTGCTGCCAGCGAACCACGATCAGCATCAACGCCCAACAGGGTTGCAGGATTGTGTGCGGCCATACGCGCTACTTCATGTTCCGCGACGCCCAACGACAACATCATGCGAACCGCATCGAGCATAGTTATGACTGAGCCGGCAATACTGCCTGCGTGGTTACTGGTCCTGCCATTCTTAACCGCAATGTTCTCGCCCCAGATCTGATAATCACCGTCACCACTTCCAGCCGCCGCAATTGCATCACTAATCAGAGTCAGCCGCTCAGGTCCTTTCATTTTCACAAGCAGCTTTAGCATCAGCGGATCCAGATGTACCCCATCAGCGATGAAGTCGCAGGTTACATCATCACGCGACAGTCCCCAGCCGACCGGGCCCGGCGCGCGATGATGCAAAGGCGGCATCGCATTCATGAAATGAGTCATGTGACGCGCGCCGGCAGCGGCAGCTTGATCGAGCATCTCAATTGCGGCGCGCGTGTGACCGATAGAGACCACCCAACCTCGTTTCACAAGTTCTCCTACCAGCTCGGCGCCACCGGCTTCGGGTGCCAGCGTGGTCATGTGCACCGCTCCGGCTGAGGTAATGGTCGCCAGTGAGTCGAGATCAGAAGGATTTGAAAAGGTCTTGAAGTAAGCCGATCTCAGTGCCCCGCACTGTGCCTGGTTAACGAATGGGCCTTCGTAGTGAACGCCGAGCACACGAGCGCCAGTGACAGACGCTTCAGATTGTGTTTCGTTAAAGAGTGCCTCAATTGAGCGCACTGAGTTTTCATAATCAGCATCGGGAGCGGGAACCAAAGTCGGCAGCCACGCTGTGATGCCGTTGGTTGCGAGGAAGGAAGCTACGCGGCGCAGATGATCCGGGCTGGCGTCCATCGTGTCGACACCCACCGCGCCGTGGATGTGAACATCGATAAACCCCGGATAGACCGTCAATCCGTCTAAGTCGTACTCGCGATCGACTGGTGGCCTCGGCGAGGTGTGGTCGGTGATGAGGCGTGAAATTACTCCGGCATCAATCTGCAAGCCAGCCCTTTCAATTACCCGATCAGGCAACACCAAGCGCGCATTTCGCAAAAGAATAGAAGACATGATTCGACTGTTTGAACGGACACTAAATACGAGTATGCCCGCAACGTTTCTGTCGTCGCGGGCATACCGAAAATTCCGGACACTAGCTCCGGGTTAAAAGTAGAGCTTGGCCGCGAACTGAAACTCACGCGGCAGTCGCGTCGCAGTGGGCCGGCCGATGGTTGCCGGCTGGCTCAACGAAAAGCTGTTCGTATCGTTCATAACAAACTGCGTGTGGTTGAAGATATTGAATCCTTCCGCACGGAGTTGCAGATAGAAATTCCGTTCGGAGTTGAAGTAGATATTCTTCACCGCCGAAAGGTTCGTTTGGTTCTGACCCGGGCGACGACCAAACGCACGGCCGGAGTTTCCGAAGGTTCCATCCACCGGCAGAGCAAACGCCGCCGTGTTGAAGATGTAAGGCAGACCACTCGCATCTACCGTCCCAAAGGTCCCTCCGCTGTTAGGATCACCAACCAGCCGAGCGCGACCGCCGCGGATTTCCAGCCCCGTGTCGTTAACAATACGCGGTAACGGCTGGCCGGACGCGATGGCCGTGATGCCCGAAATCTGCCAGCCACCAAGCAGCATGCGTTTCGCCGAGTTGTTGCTCTTTGAGAAGAACGGCAGTTCATAAACGTAGCTGGCGCTGAAGACGTGCGGGCGAGAGGTGCGAGCTTCTGCATATTCAGGTCGCAAGTCTCGCGGGTTCTGCGGATCGTCAATCGCATCACGATCGTTCGTAGCATCCGTCAGCGTCTTGCTGAAGGTGTAGGCCGTCGTAAGCGAGAAGCCTTTGCTAAAGCGATAAGTGAACGATGACAGAAAACCGTGATAGCGAGATTTCGCGCTCGTATCGCGATAGTTAATCGTTCCGTAGCCGAGGAACGGACGAACAGTATTTCGGTTTCCAGTTCCTACCCGAAGCGTGTCCGCCGGATCCGGCAGGTTAATGTTGCGTTGCCGAATCAAGTGGTCACCTTTCGTCCCCACATAGCTCAAGTCGAGCACTGCACTCCGAAGGATCTGCCGCTGGAACCCAACCGACCACTGCTGCACTTCCGGTGTTGTGAAGTCTTCAGCACTGGCGATGAGATTGCGAACCGGCAGTGCGCCAAGGGCACCGCCACTAGGCGCGTCGATCGTGACATTTCCGGTAAAGGTCGCGCGGTTGTTGTACGGTGGATTCACAAAAGAATTCTGCTCGAAGATACCTACCAGTACCTGGTCGTAGTAGAAACCATAGCCCGCCCGCAATACGCTATTGCCTGGACCGCCAAACAACGTACGGAGAAAACCGCTTTCCGCATTGGGGCTCCATGCGATGCCGAAACGAGGGCTGAAGTTATTCTTGTCGGAAGGCGAGATGGCCTTTCCGAAAGGTGAACTCGAGCCGCCAACAACGATGCCGTTAAGTTCGTTGCCGGTGCCACGCACCAGGGCGGTGCACGCGGCGGTGGTGCAAGTCGGGGCATTCGCGCGGTTGTAGAGCGACGGGAAGAACGACGTGATTACATTGTTCTTGTCTGTCACCGGCAGGAAGTACTGATAACGAACTCCGTAGTCCAAAGTCAGGTTCGGGCGAATGCGCCAGGTATCCTGAGCAAACAATTCGCGCCGTCCGAAACGCAGGTTTACGGTCACATCAAACTGGTCTTCGATGTACTGAGTTGAACGTCCGATCAGGAAAGAAGCAATGGCCGAACCCGTTTGGGTTAGCGCCACACCAGCCGAAGTTCCCTGCGTGCTGGAAGAGTTGAAGGTGAAACTGCCGCCGGTAATGTTGTTGGCGTTCTCGTCCTTCGCTTCCCATGACATCTCGCCGCCAAACTTTATCGTGTGGTTGTCGTGAGTCCAGGTGACCACGTCACGAATAACCTGGTTCGTGTATTTGATATTGAAGCCCTGGAGCGAGCCGAGGCGCGAGGCCACATCATTGCCCGCAAAGTTCAGCTCAGGAATCGCGTTGTTGTTGTTCTCGGGAAAGACTTCAGGGATGCCGGCACTGCCTGGATAATCACTGCGGCGTCCGAGTCCGACCAGTTGCGAGCCGATCAGGTTTCCTGAGAAGTTGTAAGCCGCCTCGTTCACAAGGTTGGGTGAAATGATGCTCGTCAAAGATATCGCCAGTACGTGACCCGGAACGCGGGTATCGGTCGTGGAGATATTCGGGAATGCCAACGTGTTGAAAAGTCCACCGGACTCAGTCGTTTCACTGAGGTCGTGAGTGTAACGACCGAAGAGTCGCTGCTGGTCATTGAAATTATGATCGATGCGAATCGATTCTTGCCGGGTGTTGTTGATGTTGATTGGGGTGGAAGTAAAGCCCTTCAAGCCATTGTTGGCAGTTGGAAAGGCCGGCACAAGCGAGCGTGCCAGGGCGCTCTGGTCTGCGAGCGGAACGATATTGCCTGCGTATGCCCTGCCATCCGCTGGCCGAAAGACCATTCCGGCCAAAGCCTGTGTCACGCCGCCGGTCGTGGTAGTGACGAAGAGCGGAGTTGCGGTCACGGTAGTGCCGCTGGTTCCGTTTGCCTGCCGGTACAGGGGCAAGCCAAGCTGCGCAGAGAAGTCGCCCGTGCGCTGCGCTAATGAAATCGTGGTGGCGCCGGCTTCAGTCGCCCCGCGGGTAATCTTGCGAGCTTCTTCAGAAAAGAAGAAGAACGTCTTGTTCCTGGCCTGATAGACCGACTTCCCACCTTCGCCGAATTTCGGAAAAGTCACTGGGCCGCTCAAAGTGAAGCCATAGTTGTTGTAACGCAATTTCGGCACTGGAGCGCGAACCGTGCCATTAGCATTACGGCCGAGGCGATTATTGAAGAACGAGTTGGCACTAGTCGCGTCGTTGCGGATAAATTCATAAACCGATCCGTGGTAGTCATTTCCACCACCCTTAGTCACAAGGGTTACCGCCCCGCCACCCGACCTGCCGATCTCAGCAGTGTAATTCGAAGTCAGAATTTTGAACTCTTTGATCGAGTCGATGGTCGGTGTCGAAAGCAGCGTGATGTTTGAGCCGACGTCGGTATTGGAAACGCCGTCGACAAAATAGTTCACGGCATTGCGTCGCATGCCATTAATGGAAATGTCTGCGCGGCTGGTCAAACCAAACGAAGACTCGTCGTCAAGACTCGAGGCAACGCCCGGGACCAGTTCGGTCAGCATCATGAAGTTGCGGTTGTTCAAAGGCAACTCAATTACCTGCGTGCCGGAGATCAGCCCCTGGCCGGTGGGACTGTCCTGCACGAGCGGCGCTTCGTCTGTAATTAAAACGGTCTCTGAAACTGCGCCCGGCTCGAGCGTCACATTCACGAGACGACGATCCTTGGCACTGAGCGTAATGCTCATTTCGTGGCGTTTGAAGTTAGGCTGCTCAACTGTGATCGTGTAGTCACCGGGGCTGAGGGCTGTCGCCACATAAAAGCCGTCTGCGTTTGTCTGGACCTTTCGTTCGAGGCCGGTGGTCTTGGCGGTGATAATTACGGTGGCATTCGGAATGATTGCCCCGGTTGAGTCAACCACCTGACCATTGACTGTCGCTGATGTCTCTTCCTGCCCGAATGCGACCGCGCTCAAGCTAAGCGTCAACACCACGGCCGCCATGATTAGCTGCAGCGCAGTTCTCAGATTTCTTTTCATGATTAGTGTCCTTCTTTAAATTCAAAATAGATCGAGTGTGCAGCATCTGCCTTGCGGGGCTCGATCACTCTTGCAATTAGATCCGTCCACGTTTACGGATCGATATTCAAGTTTTTGGGATGGCAATAGGCGCTGCTGGAATTACGTGGCACTTATACACCCGCGCATTTAATGAAACAAGTTACTCGATTTGCAGCCCCAGTCGCCGCGCTGAATCGAAAGCAAGCTGTAACCACAGGTGCGGAAGCAATTAATGAGCCGTCCCGGGACTCGGTACTGGAACCGGATCAAAAGCACTGCGGCGCACGCGTTCTAGATAGTCACCAGTTTTGTTTAGCTCGCTGGTTCTCACAGTGAAATCGTAAGAGAAAAGAATGATGCCATCAGAGCCCAAGTCGCGTGCAGCTTTGATCTTTTCTACAGTTGATTCTGCGGCGATTCGGTATGCTCCGATTCCCGCCCAGACTTTTCGGTTTGACGCGTGTGCATTGCTGGCCGCTACTGCGATCTGCTTTTGAAAGACTGCGGTCTCAGTGGAATAGGCCATTGGACATACGACATCCAGGACGCCCATTGCCAACCAACGTTTCCAATCCTGAAACCTTCGTGCGTACGCGTTCTCATCGTTTGCGAACACCGCTGCGGAAACGATGAGATTTGGCTTACTCCGCTTCACATCACGATAAATTCTGCTGACCAGCAAGGTGATCTGCTCACGCTGGAAGTCAGCAAATTTATCGTCATACTTTTCTGCTGCGGCCAGCGGGTTCGATTTGAAAGCGCGCTTCAAATCACGTCTCTCGGCGGCATTAAGTTTTGGTTCAAGCCATTTCCGAAAGTTGTGTAGCGATGTGCGACTGTAATCGAAGTCAGGGCTGGCGAGACGTACATAATCAAAATGGATCCCATCAACCGCGTAACGTTTCGAAATGTCTAACCAAATCTTGCGAATATGATCACGGACTTGTGAATTGGCAGGGCCGGTATAGATCCCTTCGAGTTCAGCCTTGTTAGCCTTTGACCACTCGACAATCCGCTGACGATAACGCTCATCGCGCGGCGACATTTGATAGAGATCTGAGGCCACCGGACGCGGGACCGCAAGCCACTCCGGATGCCGGTTGTAAACGTGTTTCGGATCGCTCGGCAGGGCATCAAGATTCGCGAGCAGACTGGTGTTCACCCAGGCATGAATCTTTAGACCATGTGGCCGCGCCTCGTTGATGGTAGTTGCCAAAGGATCGAAGTCAGCAGGCTGATCCTTCAATTCAACAGCGCGCGGTTCGCGTTGCGAATGGTAGTAAGAATCACCTCGCCCGCGCACCTGCACAATCAGAGTGTTAAAGCCGTTCTGTTTCGCAGCCTGGACCATGGCGCGGATTTTTTCCGTTGATGTAAGTGTGGTCCGCACTACCCACAGGGCCCTGACTTCTCCGCCTGAATCTGGCGCTGCACTAACGACCTGCTTTTGCCCCGACACCGGCAGCGCCAAAAACAGGCTGCCGATGAACAGGGCGAAACGAATCTGCATCGCTACTTTATTCACTTGGCTTCGCTGACATCTGACCGCTGACATCTGACCTCTATTTCAGTACTGATAACGCAGCGACACCAGAATATTCCGCGGAGCGTACAACGCAGACGCGCCGG
>JANNON010000899.1:0-4103 GCA_031399105.1 Blastocatellia bacterium
GACTGCCGAACTCGTCAGTGACGCCTACGAGATGCTGCGCCAGTTTTTGAGCGAAGATGAACACTACCTCGCCAGCAGCCAGGCATACGGGGATCGTGGACTGAGAGGAATCAATGACGCTCTCGATCTTTTTCTCGAGCAACCCGAACTGGGCTTTGTCTGGCTGGGCTATGACGAAGAAGGCGTGGCGGGCATCTGCGTCATCTGCTACGCGATATCGACTTCGATTGGTGGAGTAGAGGCTAAACTTGACGACGTGTCGGTGAAAGAAGATCACCGGGGCAAAGGTGTCGGTACGGCTTTGATGGAACAGCTAAAGGAGCAATTGCGACGCGAGTCGGTGATGAGAATTGACGTTGGCGTACACCTGGAAAACCCCGAGGCGCGAAAGTTCTACGAGAAGATCGGATTCGTTGCGTTGAATGAGGAACGCCTGGCTTGTGTGATCTGAAGCGAAAAGATTTAGCCGCGGATTAAGCGGATGAAACGGATCTGAAAAAGAAAACGACAAGAAGAGAAGTGATTAATAGAAGACTAACTCGCCCTTTCACACTCCGCCATTCAGATCCATCCAATCCGCGTTAATCCGCGGCCACTGCTCTTACCTTGGCAGATTCGCAATCTCGTCAAAATATTTCGCAAACGCCACCATCCCTCCTGAAGCCTGTTGCCAGTCAAAGTTTTCATTCGGTGCGTGGTAGCCATGCTCCGGCAGCGACAATCCTAAGAACATAATCGGGCACTTGAGAACCTTCTGAATGCTGGTCATCGCTCCGATGGTTCCGCCGTCGCGCACGAACACAGAATCTTTCTGGAACGCGAACTTCACGGCGCGTTTCAAAGCTTCAGGCAGCGGACCTTCCACCGAGGCTCGAAAAGCCGGCGCATTAGATTCGAAGTGAATCTTCACGTCCGAATTCTTTTCTCTCACCAGCTCTTTGATCTGCCGCGCGATCTTCTTCGGATCCTGACCGGGAACCAGCCGGCACGACATTTTGAGCTCACCTCGCGGCGGCACGATCGACTTCAATCCCGGTCCCTGATATCCACCGGCAAGTCCGTGCACTTCCATTGTCGGCATTCCCCAGATCCGTTTCATGACTTCCAGATCCGTTTCCACTCGCAACGATTTGAGGTCATGCGCCTTCTTGAAGCCTTTCACGCTGAAGCCGCAGTTTGACCAGTCTTGCAGTTCTTTCCTTGAAGGCGGAATCACGTCGTCATAGAAGCCCCTCACTTTCACTCGGCCCGTGGCCGGGTCGTAAAGCTCGCAAGCGACCTTCATCAACTCGCCGAGGGGATTCCGCGCCGCGCCTCCCACACTGCCCGAGTGGGTGTCGGTAGTGCCCGTTTCCAACGTCAGTATGAATCCCAGCAGCCCACGCAGTCCGGCAGAGTTCGCGGGTCTTTCTCGGGAAACCCAAACCGTATCTGAAACCACAACTGAACCAGTGCGAAGATTCGCACCGGCCTTGGTGATGATTTGCTCGAAATTTGGCGAGCCAATCTCCTCTTCAAACTCCCAAAGAAAGCGAATGTTGATGGGAACGCCGGCTTCCCGCGCCGCTCGAGCGCCAAAAAGCGCTGCGAGTGCCGGACCTTTGTCGTCGGTAGTGCCGCGTCCGAAGTACGTATCGCCCTGTTGCGTCATCACGAAAGGTTCGGTGTTCCAGGGCTCTGTCTCTTTCGACGCCGGTTGCACATCAATATGGTTATAGACGGTGATCGTAGGTAGCTTCGGGTCGACATCGAAGACCCCATGGATAACGGGATTACCTTTCTCCACTTTGAAAACTTCTGTTTTCCCGCCAAATTGCTCGAGCGTTGCGACCGTTAGTTCGACTCCCTTTTTAATGTCATCCAGATGCGCCGGATCATTTGAAACCGTTGGGGTTTCCACGAATTGGCGTAATAGCCCTTCGTATTCCGTGCGGTGTTGATTGGCAAATGAGAACAGTTGCTCGCGGCTAAGTGGTGGCATTCGGCGGCTCCTCCGGGCTGAAATGTCTTGGTTTAAAGGCAGAAAGAGCGAGGATTATATAGGGACTGCGGGAGGAGCGGTAGCAGGTGAGATGATTTCCAGTTTTTTGGAAGTCGATTGTGTAATGCTTCGCGAGATTTGTGACGGCTAGGCGACGAAGTCGCTTTTGCCTGCATCTACCTTTCGATAAGGACAGTCGTGTACCGAGCAGGTCGTTTCGCTTCAGGCCGCGAGATTATAGGTGGTGTCCAAAAACCTTGGCATTAAGAACCGCGTACATTCAATTGGGCTGAGGGTCGTGTTATTCTGACTGCCCACTCTCGCCGGTGGATCTCAGGTTTAGGAGGGTTGCGTGAGAAAACGTTTTTTAGTCCCAGGAATCCTTTTTCTTTTACTAGCTTTAACACTTCCAGCAATAATTTTCTCTCAACAGAATCGCGCTGCGCGCCGGCAACCCGCCCCGACTGAGCGCACGAGTCCGGCAACCACACCGGCTGGCGCAAAGGTCCCGGTCACGACCAATATGGTGAAGGGCGATCTGGGCGAGGCTCTTTCGGTGATTCAGGCGCAGCACATTGACGGGAAGAAGCTCGATTACAATTCAGTCTTCAAATCGTCGATCAATGGAATGCTGAACGCTTTGGATCCACTCTCGACCTATTTTGATCCGGTCGAATATGCCTCCTTCAAAACTGAGCAGCGTTCAGAGTATTTCGGCATTGGGGCAACTATCGGCGACCTGCGCGAGAACGACGTAACAAACACTTACATTCGCGCCACCTTTGACCAATCGCCCGCGGCCCGCGCCGGATTGCGATTCGGCGATCAGATTCTTGAAGTCGATGGTCAGTCAATGAAGGGTAAGAGCTATGGCGAGGTTCGCAGGTTCTTACTCGGCCAACGCGGAACGATCGTAAAAGTTACGGTGCAACATGCGGCCAATGGCGAGAAAGAGACAGTAACCATCACGCGCGATGCGGTGCCGCTACCATCCATTCCGCAGGCGTATATCCTTAGGCCCGGAGTCGGTTACGTAGCGATGACCGGCGGTTTCAACCTAACCACGGCAGATGAATTTACAGAGGCGTTGGAGGATCTGCATTCCAAAGGCATGAACATGCTGATCCTGGATCTGCGTGGCAACCGCGGCGGATTATTGATTCAGGCAGTGCGTGTCGCGAACATGTTTCTGCAACGCGGCCAGTTGATTGTCACGCAGAAAGGCCGAATCCGAGGAAGTTCGGAATCTTTCAAAGCAGTGAACGATATGCCTGATTCGGTGCCGCTCGTTGTGCTCGTTAACAACGACACGGCTTCTGCGGCCGAGATCGTAGCGGGCGCGCTGCAGGATCACGATCGCGCATTAATCGTCGGCGAAACAACCTTCGGCAAGGGCCTGGTGCAGCTTCCGATTCAGCTCGAATATGATTCAGCGCTGCTTTTGACTATTGCCAAATACACGACGCCTTCTGGTCGATTGATCCAGAGGGATTATGCAAATGGCGGCAATTATGACTACTACCGGCAACGCGCCGTGCCGGGTGAAAAAGCTGCTCCGTCCGGACCAGAGAGTCACACAGATTCGGGTCGTGCTGTGTATGGCGGCGGTGGAATCGCTCCGGATGAAACAGCTAAGCCGGCTGTTGGAAATCCCGCTGATCTAAAACTTGCCGATCCCATCTTCGCGTTTGCTTTGGAGTTAGCAACCGGGCGCGTCAAGGGATTCGAAACCTACAAAGTGAACAACAAGATCGAGTTTGGTCACGACATTCAGGTCACGGATTTTCCGGTCACTGACGCACTCTACAAAGAATTCAAACGCTTTGTAGCGAGCAAGCCGACCTTCAAAGTGACAGAGGAACAACTGAACAAGTCGCGGGCGTTTGTTGCCCGGCAGTTGCGATACGAATTGACGACGGCGGCTTTTGGTTCGTTAGCGGCGTTGCAGGTTTTCAACGAAGAAGATCCCCAGATTGCACAAGCAGTTCAGGCGATGCCGCGTGCCAGAGAATTAGCGCTCTCAGCTCGACGCGCCAGAGCTCGTACCTAACTTTGTAGGGGCGTCACTCCGTGTGTTGATTGTCAAGACATCCTTTACGTTTTGTTATCAACACATCCTTTA
>JANNON010000903.1:0-5345 GCA_031399105.1 Blastocatellia bacterium
CAGGATGATTTTTTGAAACTGGCTGCAGACGATGATTACGGAAGGAAATTACAAGACCTAAGTTTAGCAGGAAGTAAATAATTATGGCCTCCAACAAAAGAGATATATACGTTTATGCTCATTGGTTGGGAATGCCCGAACCAAAATGTATTGGTGTGCTAAGTGCCCAACAGGCGAAGGGTAAAAAGGCTTTTAGTTTTGAGTATAACGTGGATTGGATACGCTCAAAAGAACAACAGTTATTATCCCCCCCACAAATATAAAAAATCCCCCGGGGGGCTAATCATCTTCCCCCGCCCCGCTTCAGTGTTTTAGCCGGAAAAGTTTGAAGCCAGGATGAACAGAACAAAGCCAATCTCCACAAATGAACTCACAAACCCGATGGCCCTATGGAGCGGGACACTAGCTAAGCTTCTCTGCAAACCGCTTCAATCGCTTGATGCCTTCTTGTAGCTGTTCCATCGAGGTGGCGTACGACATTCGCAGAAAGCCTTCCGATCCAAAGGCCGCGCCATCGGTGACGACCACTTGCTCGTCGTCTAAAAGCTTTTGCGCAAAATCACCTGAAGTTGTGAGTCCACCTTTTAAGCAACCCCGAACATCAGGAAATGCGTAAAACGCGCCTTCAGGTTCGTTGCAAGTTATTCCGGGAATATCGCGGAGTGCGCCCAGAAACCATTCGCGTCGTCGCGTGTATTCGGCGAGCATCATCGCGACAGAATTCTGTGGGCCATTCAGCGCTTCGATTGCTGCGCGTTGAGCAATCGAATTTGGATTGCTCGTCGAATGTCCCTGGACGTTGAGCATCGCCTTAGTCCATTCGCTCGGGGCTAGCGAATAACCCATGCGCCAGCCTGTCATCGCGTAGGTTTTGGAGAACGATCCAGCAATACACAGTCTTGCTCGTAACTCTGCGGGCAAGGTCACTGCGCTAAAAATCGCCGCCGGCGGGTAGACGAAGCGGAGATAGCATTCGTCTGAGATCACATAAATCCCGTGATCGGCAACCAGCCGCAGGATCCGCTCGAACTCATCAGGCGCGATGACCCTTCCGGAAGGATTGCAGGGAGAGTTTAGGATAATTAGTTTTGTCCGCGGCGTGATCGCACGTTCGACTTGATCTGCGTTGAGCACAAAACCGGACTCTTCGGTCTCAATGTAAATTGGTGTTCCGCGCGCAAACACTACGATCTCTGGAAAGGTCACCCAATAAGGTTTAGGAATCAACACCTCATCGCCCGGGTTTACGAGGCTGGTGACAGCATTGAAGAGTGCCTGCTTTCCGCCCGACGTCGCCATCACTTCCGACCGATCGAGATTGGCCCCAAACTCCCGCGCATAGAAATCGATGATTGACTGCTGCAGTTGTCGTATGCCAGCGGTGGGCGTGTACTTGGTATGGCCCGCCCGCATCGCTTCAACTGCTGCGTCTTTGATATTTTGCGGCGTGTCGAAGTCGGGCTCGCCGGCGCCAAAATCGACGACATTAAGCCCGGCCACGCGCATCGCCTCAGCGGCCTGCATCGCCGCGAGCGTAGAGGAAGGCCGCATGCGACCAACATTCTCTGCGACTGGAAAAGGGGAACTAGCAGGTTTGGTGCTCATGATTGTCAGGCCAATTGGCGTCGCATGAGTGCGCCGCCTCAGTCCATTCGCTTATCTCTTCCTGGAAGTTTTCTTACTGGCACGAGTCTTCGCCGCTTTTTTGGCTGCGGTCGAACGCTTAGACGATTTCGCCGCCGCTTTCTTGCCGCCCTTCTTTCCACCCTTCTTCGCGGGCGCTTTATTAGTTTTCTTTCCGCGCCCTGACCCACTCTTCTTACCGCCGCCATCCATCTTGTTCACAGTGGCCCAAGCGCGTTTTTCAGCTTCTTCGTCCGACACACCGCGCTTCTCATAGCTTTCCTCGATGTGTTCTGCCTGTCTCTTTTGCTTTTCGGTGTAGGCGCTTTTGTCACCTCTCGGCATGGTCCTTCCTCCCTTGTTCGTATTGAGTGACGAGCCAAGACTGGCTCAAGTTTGGCTGTTTGGTTGTAACGGAAACGAGTGAAGTATATCACGTCGAATTAAGAGCTCGAGCTCTTCGCAACTTTCTCTTTCATGCGCTCTTCAACAAGTGTTGGAACCAATCCGTCGAGTTCGCCGCCGAGCTGAAATACCTCTTTAACAAGACGCGAGCTGACGTACGAATATGTCTCAGCCGGCATCATAAACACCGTCTCAATGCTTGGTTCGAGCCGCCGGTTCATCAACGCCATCTGTAATTCATACTCATAGTCAGAGATCGCACGGATCCCTCGTACGATGGCATGCGCTTGCTGGACCACAGCGTAGTGCACCAATAGACCTTCAAAATGATCAACGCGAACGGCGCAATCGCCACGGTCAATAATCTTCAGCACGTCGCCCAGCATCGCCTCGCGTTCTTCGATCGTGAAGAATGGTCGCTTTTCCGGATTCACGAGGATCGCGATGATGATTTCGTCGAAGAGTTTGCAGCCACGTTCGATGATATCGAGATGACCATTAGTGACAGGGTCGAAAGAACCAGGGTAGATGGCTCGGCGCATAGCTGGGATGGTAAACGGAAAAGGGAAGAGATGCTAGATGTAAGATGTTCGAGTAGAGGTCAGATGTAAGATGTTGGATGTTAGTCGCTGGCCGCGAGCACACGCATAAGGAGAGCTCAGATTGCATTAGCACGATCGTTTGCACATCGAGCACTAACATCCAGCATCTGACATCCAGCATCTACTTTGGCCCTCCCTTGACACTCCTTGGACGCGATGTTTCAATAATGGCTGGAACAGACGTGGTGAGTTAAGGCGACTTGCGGCCACGTAAAATAATCCGCTAAACAGCTCGGCGAGTCTTTCCCGTAAGACTAATCGAAATGGGTTTGGAAAGCCCCGCGTTGTTTAAGCGCGGGGCTTTCTTTGTCGGTAGATATCAGATGTTAGATGCTGGATGCTAGTTTGAACTAACCACTCTGGTTCCCATTGACGCTTCAGTCCTTGGGCCAGCATACACGACATCGGATTGCCATCTATTTACATCTGACCGCCATCGACTAACATCTGACCACCAACATCTAATATCTATTTTATGTCTAGCTTTCTCGACACTCTTAAGGACCGGATCGTCGTCTTTGACGGCGCAATGGGAACCAATCTGCAAGTTCAGAATCTCACTCTCGAAGACTTCGGTGGATTGCGTTTTGAAGGTTGTAACGAAAACCTGCTCGTCACCAGACCTGACGCGGTTGAGAATGTCCATGTCGCGTTTCTCGAAGCGGGTTGCGACGTTGTCGAAACCAACTCGTTCAACGGCACTCCGATAGATTTTGAAGAGTACGAGATCGGCGACAAGGCTTATGACATGAATGTCATGGCCGCGAAGCTCGCCAAACGGATCGCGTCGGACTACTCGACAAAAGCAAAGCCGCGTTGGGTTGCCGGTTCAATAGGCCCCGGCAGAAAGTTGCCCACGCTTGGTCACATCAGCTTCGTGGACCTGCGAGACGCTTATCGTGTGCAAGTGCGTGGTCTGCTGGACGGCGGCGCCGACCTGTTGATTGTCGAAACTTGCCAGGATCTACTGCAGACCAAAGCTGCGCTCGCGGCCATCTTCGGCCACTTCCAGGAGACTCGCACGCGCGTCCCCGTCATCGCGCAGGTCACTATCGAAGTCTTTGGCACCATGCTTAACGGCACTGAAATCAGCGCGGCCCTAACTGCGTTGGCGCCGTTTCCCATCGACGTCATAGGTATGAACTGTGGCACCGGGCCGCGGCACATGACGGAAAGTATTCGCTACCTTTGCGAGAACGCACCGTTGCCGGTTTCAGTTTTGCCGAATGCCGGGCTGCCGTCAGTCGTCGAAGGCAAAATGCATTACGACGAAACGCCTGAAACTTTTACCGCGCAGGTGGTTCACTTCGCCAGAGATTTTGGCGTGAACATAGTTGGTGGTTGTTGCGGAACGAGACCCGAACATTTGAAGCTGGTCGTCGAGGCGATGCAGCGCATCACGCCGAAGTCACGCGATGCCAAACTGATTCCTGCAGCTTCCTCGATCTACTTCCAACAGCCCTATGTGCAGGACTCCTCGTTCCTGATTGTCGGCGAGCGTGTGAACGCTAGCGGCTCAAAGAAGATGCGCGACTTGCTGAACGCGGAAGACTGGGACGGCCTGGTCTCGCTTGCGAAAGAGCAGGAGCGAGAAGGCGCGCATGTGCTGGACGTGAACGTCGATTACGTAGGTCGCGATGGCGAGAAAGATATGCACGAGCTCGCATCTCGTCTCGTGACAAACATCAAGCTGCCACTCATGTTCGATTCAACTGAGTGGGAGAAGATGGAAGCCGGACTGCAACACGCAGGCGGAAAGTCGATTCTGAATTCCACCAACTATGAAGACGGCGTACCGCGCTTCAGTAAGGTCATCAAGCTGGCCAAAGACTATGGCGCCAGCGTTGTGATCGGCACGATCGATGAAGAGGGAATGGCCCGCACGGCTGATGGTAAGTTTGCGATTGCAAAGCGCGCCTACGAACAAGCCACGAGTGAACTCGGTCTGCTGCCGGAGGATATTTTCTTCGATCCATTGGCGCTGCCGATTTCAACTGGAATTGAAGAGGACCGTCGTAACGCGCTCGAGACTATTGAAGGCATTCGTCGCATAAAAGCGGAACTGCCTGGCTGTTTTACGATCTTAGGCGTCTCAAACATTTCCTTCGGTCTGAATCCCGCTTCGCGCGTGGTGCTCAACTCGGTTTTCTTACACGACGCCGTGGAAGCCGGGCTGGACGCGGCGATTGTAAACGCAAGCAAGATCGAACCGCTGAATCGCATCAGTGAACAGGAGCTTAAAGTTGCTCGCGAGTTGATTTACGACCAGCGCACGTTCGCAGGCGACGTTTGTACTTACGATCCGCTGACGCAGTTCACGACGCTTTTCGAGGGCGTCAAGGCGAAGTCTGCCAAGAAGGCGAGTAAGGGCGAGACCGTAGAAGAGCGGCTCAAGAATCACATTATTGACGGCGAGAAGATCGGTCTCGAAGACGAACTCAAGACCGCGTTGGAGAAACATCCGGCACTCGACATCATCAATAACATTCTGCTCGAAGGCATGAAGGTGGTTGGCGAACTTTTCGGGAGCGGTCAGATGCAGCTTCCTTTCGTTCTACAGTCGGCGGAAGCAATGAAGGCTGCGGTTCGTTTTCTCGAGCCCTTTATGGAGAAGAAGGGCGGCGCTACTGCCAAGGGAACGATGGTGCTTGCGACGGTCAAAGGCGATGTGCATGACATCGGAAAAAACCTCGTGGACATTATTCTTACGAACAA
>JANNON010000573.1:0-26741 GCA_031399105.1 Blastocatellia bacterium
GCTTCAGCCACCGCCGAAATCAACTCATGTAATTCGATCGGCTTGGCCAGGTAAGACTGAAACCCGGATTCCAATGCGCGCAAGCGATCTTCTTCCCTGGCGTAGGCGGTAATTGCCACCGCCGGCATGTGGCGGTAGACCTCGCTGTTGGACCCCCGGATCTGTTTGATGAGCTCATAGCCATCGCCGCCCGGCATCGCGATGTCTGAGACCAGCACATCGGGCTGAAAGGTTTGGAGTGCTGCCCAGGCTTCCGTGGCGGATCCGACAGCCATTACTTTTGCGTCAGACTGTGTGAGAGCTGCGGACAACAGATCGAGAGTGTCTTGGTCGTCGTCCACCAATAACACTTGTAATCCAGCTAGCGGGCGATCAGCATCCGTGCCGTCGGCTTCCTGCACCTGGCTCTCGCGTGAAGTTCCAGGCACGCGAAGTAAGGGCAGACGAACTGAAAAGGTCGAGCCCAAGTCCCTTCCTTCGCTATCCGCATGAATAGTGCCGCCATGTATCTCGACCAGATGACGCGCGATAGCCAAACCCAGGCCTAGACCACCGTGTCGCCGAGTGGTGGTGCTGTCAGCTTGTCTAAAGCGGTCAAAAACAAATGGCAGGAAGTTTGGGTTTATCCCTTGACCCGTGTCCACGACAGAAATTTCAGCGTCCGACTCGACTTGCCGCAACGAGATGAGAACGCGCCCTTCGGCGGGAGTGAATTTGATCGCATTCGAAAGCAAGTTCCAAATCACTTGCTGGAGCCGATTTGCATCGCCGGAAATAACTGTCGGATGCGATTCAAAATCAATATCGATCCGAATGTTCTTTGCTTCCGCAGTCGGACGCACGACATTTATGGCCGAGTCGATTACCGGCGTCAGTTCGATCGGCTGCAGATCCAGGTAAAGGTTGCCGGTGATGATGCGAGAGACATCAAGAATGTCATCAATGATCTGTGATTGCGATTTTGCGTTGCGTCTGATCGTTTGGACCGCGCGTTCTGCCGCAGCAGGATCGAGTGAGCCGCCTTCCAACATGCGCGACCAACCAAGTATTGCAGTCAAAGGTGTGCGCAGCTCGTGCGAGACCGTGGCGAGAAACTCGTCTTTGAGCCGGTTAGACTCTTCCGCAGCGGCGCGCGCGGTGCTTTCGCGTTCGAGCAGCCGGACGTTCTCAATGGCAACTGCCGTGAGATTTGCGGCCATGCTCATTGCGGCGACGTGTCCTTCCCGGAAAGCCGACTTCTCGTAACTCTGAATCTCTATGGTGCCTACGATGCGTCCCATAACGGCCATGGGAACCGCCATTGAAGACTCCGGACGCAGGCCATTTTCCGGACCGACGATTACCGATGGGTGTCCCACCGTTGCGGCCATGTAGTTGTCAGTGAGGACCACGGCGCCGCTCCGGATCGCGCGGCCGTTTGGGCCAAGCGTGTTGACTGGCATCGGTGGCAGGTTCGCAACGTCTACCTCATGCCCATCACCCCAGCCGAAGCAAGCCGTCCGAGTATCCTTTACGGAATCGTAGAGTGACACAAAGAGGCCGTCACAAGGCGCTGATACCACTGCGAAATCTCTCAAGGCCCGGAAAATCGCGGTGAGTTGATGCGAGGTGCCGAGTGCTTGAGACAGAGTGGCGATTCTTTCCAGGAGTCGCTCGTATTCTGAAAGTGCGCGTTGATCGGCTTCGCGTAAAGCTTCTTCAGCGCGACGACGGACGGTGATATCGCGTGCGATTCCCTGCACCACGAACGGCTGGCCGTCTTTGAGTACCAAACGGCTACTAACCTCGACAGTTACGGGTGGTCCGGACTTCGTCTTAAGATCAGCTTCAAAGTTTGTGCGTTCTTCTCCTGCAATCTTGCGGTCGAGCATGCGCCTTGAAATATCAGTGGAGGGTTCAGTCAAAATCTCACTTAGATCCCTGCCGATGAGTTCGGTTCGTGGGTAACCGGTGATCAACTCACCCGCTTTGTTAACAGAAGTAACACGCCCGTTCAGGTCGAGGGTGTAAACGATGTCGTTCGCATTCTCTACCAGCTCACGATATTGCTCTTCGCTTTCTCGCAAGGCTGTTTCAGCGCGTTCGCGATCGGCAAGCGTGTTTCTGACAATGGCTTCAGAGGTGCGGAGTTCAGCCGCTACTGTTTCTGCCAAACTTCTGGCGCGCATCTGGGCCCGCGTGACCAGGAAAAGAAGAAGGCTGATCAGAAGACCGCCGACAAGCGCGTAGTACGCAAACCGCTTCCCGGATACTCGTTCGAGCGCAGGACTATTGGAAAAACTCAACAACCATTGCTGACCCGCCACCTCTACCTGCTTGGTGTCAGTGAAGCGCGGGCGCTGACTGGCAGGCCCGTTCGTTTGTCCTGAGTCATGGATAAGAACGCTGGTTGTCCCTGGTCCATCCTGGACGCGAAAATTGAGATTTGCGGTGTCAGCGGGCAACACCCCCGCGAGGAAATCGTTCACGCGGAAGGGGCTGTAAACAAATCCATTGAGGGCTTCACGGCGTGCTGCAACCGAAGATGTATCGCTACCGTTTCGGTAGACTGGTATGTAGATCAAAAAACCAGCTTGTTCTTTACCCGGTTCGAGCTCCTGAACCAGGGTCACGGCTCGCGATGCCTGTGGCCCGCCCGAGTCACGTGCTTGCTCCATCGCGGCGCGTCTAACCGGGTCGGAAAACATGTCGTAGCCGAGTGCCGCTTTGTTGGGCTCGTCGAGTGGCTCTAAGTAAGTGATCGCGTGGTACTCATCCTGATTGTTCTCCGGCCAGATGCGAAAATTCTTCTGACCCTCATGATGACGGGCTTCGATGAAGGCTTCCTTTTCAGCAGACGTCAGCCGCTTTGAAAAGCCGATACCGAGCGCGCCCGGGTAATGCTCCCGGATCTGCATCCGCGCGACGAAATTCCTAAAATCTGCAGCGGTGACTTCGTCACTGGCAGCGTAAAGGCCCGAGGTTGAGCGTAGCAGTGCTTCGTAGGTTTCGATCCGGTTCCGAATCGCAGCGTTCACCTCCTGCACCGACGCATCAAACTGCGCACGGTCCTCTGCTTCACCAATTGCCGTCAGGCTGTAATAGACCAACGCCGTAAAGAGGAGGCCGCCCAGCAGGACGATGTAGGGAATCGAGTTTCGGCTGGTTTTAGGCGTGAACTTCATCAAGCGGTTAAGTCGGCCGGGAAGGAACATCACAATCTCAAGCGCAGCAGCCCGGAGTTGTCAGGCTGTCACTTAACCCTGCTGGTTCTGCGTCGAAGAAAATCAATGAGCACGAACTGTGACAGGTTATCCGGATTGGCGAAATAGGCCTTGCCGTTCGTCATCGCGGTCATCTGTTTCACAAACTCAACGAGGTAATAGTCGCTTGCAAGCATGAACGTGTTGATCATTATACCGGCTTTGCGACAGGCTTGTACTTCGCGAAAAGTTGCATCCATGACAAAAGGATCGCCGCCCATTGAGTTCTTATACAACCGGCGATTAGCTCCGGGTGAAATCGCGCGGTTTGAGCCAGCTGCCAAGGTTCCTTCTGCAAGAAAGCACGCCGTGGGTTTGCCGTCCGTGACCATTACGATCTGCTTCATCTCTTTGCGTTGGGCCTGCAGAATGCGGCGAGCGAGGCGCAGGCCTTCCGCCGTGTTCGTGTGATAAGGACCAACTTGAGTGGTTGCGAGTCCCGCCAACGGAAGTTCTTCCGCACTGTCGTGAAAAAGCACGATCTTGAGCGAGTCGCCGGGATATTGCGTGCGAATCAAGTGAGCGAGTGCCAGCGCCACTTTTTTAGCAGGAGTGAATCGATCTTCGCCGTAGAGGATCATTGAATGCGAGCAGTCGAGCATTACGACCGTGGCGCACGACGATTGGTAGTCGCACTGCTGAACGTAAAGATCGCTGTACTCGAGGTTCAACGGCACGCTCAGCCCTTCGCGACGAATCGCGCTGAGCAGCGTGGTGTTTACATCCAGATTAATTGTGTCGCCGAATTCGTATGGCTTGCTCGCCGCCGCGGCTTCAACACCCGTTGAGAGATGTGGCGTGTCGTGGCGACCAAGAGAACTCTTGCCCAGACTGCCGAGAAGATTGCGGAGAGTTTTATAACCGAGGAAGTCCAAACCCTTTTCCGTAACTTCGAACTTCACATTTCGCGGCAGTGGCTCTGAAACTTCTGGAGTGCCGTGCCCGCGTCTGTTGTCGGTCTGCGGTTGCTCTTCGCGAAGTTTTAAATAGCCTTCTTCAACCAGCCGCTCGATTAGTTGATTGAGCATCTCTTCCAGCAGCGAGCCTTTATACTTGCCTTCGTTATCGGCAAGCATCTCTTTGATCTGCTGTTGGTTGATGAGGCCTTGATCGAGCAGTGCTTGCAACAACGCGCGACGGAGAGCATCGAGTGACGTGTCCTGCGGTTCGCGTTGGCGAGTCCAGTAGTAATCGTCGTTGTAACCGGAATCAAGCAGCGACTCAGACAGACCTTCCATTAGGTCGCCGAGATTGATGCCGGAGACGTCGAGGCCTTTGAATTTTGAATAGCGAGTGAACTTCATAATCAGACACCAGAGCTAGCCACAGATAAACACGGATTTGCACTGATTAATGCCCGCGCCGGTGAATTCGATGGAGAGTCCGTCAATTAGGTCAAAGCCCTTCTCAATATCCCGGCGACGAAATTTGTCCGCCTCCTAATCCGACTTGAAAAGATTAGCCCCAGATAGAATTGGATTCCCCCGCAATTGCTTTCTCGGATTGTCGAAGATCAATCGCTTGAATTCAGGTCGCAATCCGAAATTCAATAGCAGTCCTACTTCAATATTTGTAGCGCGTAAATAATTCAAAAGTTGCGCTGTGTGCGAAGCGTCTAAAGCGCGCGCCGTCTTTAATTCAAGCAAAATGCAATCCTCCACCAACATATCTCCTTCGAAATTCCCAACATCGTGTCCGCGAAACCTGACCGGAATGTCGATTTTTCTCACCGCCTTGGTACCTGTGGAATTCAGTGCCAGCTCTAGCGATTTGGCATAGACTGATTCCAGGAATCCATGGCCCAACTCGTTATAGACCTCGAAAAACACGCGAATGATTTTCTGGGTCAACTGCCCGTGTTTGAACTGTTGCCCATCTGTCGCCTTTGACCGGTCTTCTTTCATGTGAGGACTCCTTAAACTAATGAGGTTTTGTTCTGATCCGTTTAATCCGTGTAAATCTGTGGCTTGATCCCCAGGTATTAGCTGTACTTACCGCTTTCCGTGAGGTCGTCGTAGATCATTCCGCGGCGATCTTTCTTTGCTTTCGTCACAGCCGTGTAGCCACCTTCTTCATTGCGACTGATCTTGTTCTGCGCGTAGAGGCCTTCCAACACAAACTCGCATGCCGGTACCACGCGCGCAGCATCAGCTTTCTTGAAGTCGAAAGGTATCAACGCTGAGTCGATCAACTCAGGCACCGCTTCAAGCAAGCGCAAACATTCATCAGCCGCCGCGGTGTCAGCCAGTCGCAAATTGTTTCCCTGATCGAACCATTGCACGGTTTGCGCGAAATCAATGCCGACAAAATAGCCTTCAAAGATCTCGCCGGACGCGCGCTTGACCAGGTCTTTAGCAATTCTCGCCGCTCCAATCTGTTCGCCTTCGTACTCTAACTCCATCTTTCCAGTCATCGAGGGAACAGCCGCGTAAATATCCGAGATGCGCGGCACGATTTCAGTTTCCTCGGTCAACAGCGCTCGTCGTTCGCCATTCGAAACGACTGACTCAATAACCGTGATTGGCATTCGTTGAGAGACACCAGAACGTTTGTCGATGCGCGCGTCGTCTCGCGCTTCGAACGCAATCTGCTCGACAATTTCGCGGATGAAGTCAGGAACGTAAACACCTTCGGCGGCGCCGTTGCGATTTATCCATGCTTCCTGGCGAGTGATCGCTACCGCCGTCTGCAACTCGGACGGATAGTGAGTTGTGATCTCGGCGCCGATGCGATCTTTCAAAGGCGTGATGATCTTTCCGCGAGCCGTGTAGTCTTCCGGATTAGCAGAAAAGATAAGCGCGACATCGAGCGGAAGTCGGACCGGATAGCCTTTAATCTGCACATCGCCTTCCTGCATGATGTTAAAAAGTCCCACCTGAATTTTGCCGGCGAGATCCGGCAGCTCGTTAATGGCAAAGATGCCTCGGTTGGCTCGGGGTAGCAGCCCGTAGTGAATCGTCAATTCATCGCTCAAGAGATGCCCGCCCTTGGCTGCCTTGATCGGATCGACGTCACCGATGATGTCCGCGATGGTCACGTCTGGCGTTGCTAGTTTTTCGACGAAGCGATAGTCGCGTCCGACCCAGGCGATCGGAGTCGAGTCGCCGTGCAGTTCAACGGTCTGTCTTCCGAAGGCAGAGATTGGGTGCAACGGATCGTCATTCACCTCTGAACCAGCGATGATCGGCATCTCGTCGTCGAGTAGCTCAGTAAGCTGCCGGATGATGCGGCTCTTTGCCTGACCGCGCAGGCCCAGGAGAATCAAATTGTGTCGCGAGAGGATGGCGTTCACGAGTTGCGGAATCACCGTTTCGTCATAACCGACGATACCCGGAAAAAGCTTTTCGCCAGTGCGAAGTTTCCGCACGAGGTTGTTGCGCAACTCGTCTTTGACAGAGACGCTTCTGTAGCCGTGTGCTTTAAGCTCACCCAAAGTTCCTGGTTGTTGCATTGTTGTTTTTGCCCCGGTTAGTTCGATTGATGGGAGACATCTTAATACGTTGGGTGAGAAAGACCCTAAGCAGAAAAAAACCAGCCGCGGATTAACGCAGATAACAGGGATCTGAACATTAATAGATAAGGGGACGCGTGGATTCGAAAGCGAGGAACTTTGCGGGTTTCGGTTTAGATCTGTGTCATCTGCGTTAATCTGCGGCTAATTTTCAGTGGTCTGCCATTTTGTCCCGTCGCTAACAATGCGGTGTTCCTCTTCGAGTTTCTCCAAGTGTGCAAGCACGGCACGTTCGGCCATCGCATGAGCCTTGGGAGAGACATCGGTGTAGACCTGGGCAACGATCTCTTTTGGTGTTGAGGCTCCGGCAGCGATCGCGTCTACGATATTCTGTTCGCGCTCGAGACGGTGCTCGATGTATTCATCGATCTTCCGGTAAGGATTGGCGATTGCTGGTCCATGGCCTCCGAAGATCACGGAGAGATTTGGAAGCTCACGCATGCGTTGCAGGGAAGCGAGGTAAGTGCGCATGTTTCCTTCGGGCGGATCTATCAGCACGGAACCCAGCCCTACGATGTTGTCGCCTGACACCAAAGTGCCAGTGCGTTCCTCATAAAGGCAAAGATGTCCGCGCGCGTGTCCCGGCGTGTGCATCACTTGCAATTCAATCTCAGGCTCGCCGGCGAGACGAATAATGTCACCATCCTCAACAAAGTGATCGACCGCGACAGTCCCGGCTAACGGCTCAGCAGTGAGCTTATGCGCCGCCACTTTGATGTCGCCTCCGAGATGTTCGCGCAAAGCATTCACGCCGCCGACGTGATCCGGATGCACGTGAGTTAAAAGAATCTCGCGGACTATCCTACCTTCCGCAACCATCTCGTCGATGCATGTAGCGAGTGCCTGTTGCTCATCTTCGTAGGGTGATCCGGGATCGATAATGAGCAACTCACTCGTAGTGTGAATGAGATAGGCGTTGGTATGCGTGGCGGGCGGCTTTGTTGGGGTGCGCACCGGGAAGCAGATGTAGTTAGGCCGGAAAGTGATGCGCCGCACGGGATCGCGATGGGCCTGCGGAATCGAAAGCAGCCGCTCGATTAGCCCGGCATTAATTCCTTCCGACAAAGATTTGAGTGCGTGAAGTGTGGGAGGCACTGCGACGACTTCGGAACGCTGCCAGCGCTCGAAAGCTTTGCGAGCAGTTATCCACTCTCCGGATTCAAGCTCCCCAGGCACGACGTTCGGCTCCTGCCGCGCCGGACAGTAGACGAGAAAGAACCAGGTATCGAATCGTCGAGCACTGAACGGAGGAGTTACCCAACGACCAGCGAATGTGAAGTCATTCGCATCAAGATGAAGGTTGTAGTGATTCAGGAGTTGCGCCCAGGACATGCGGCCACTCTCGAGATCGTCCAACAGAGATTGTCGCTGGCCTTTTGTCAGGACCTCGCCGCCGCGCACTGCGAGCACGCCAAGTTCTTCAAACAACTCGCGAGCCGCGCAGCTAATCATGGCTCTGGTTTGGCGGTCTTCGCAGTTTGCAACGGGAGATTCAGCGTCGCCGGCATCGAGTTGTCCGCCGGGAAAGGCATGCAAACCGCCCAGAAAAGAGAGCTTCTCGCTACGGCGCACCCAAAACACTTCGGGATCGTTTGGGTCGGTGTCTTGACGGAGAAGAATTACTGCAGCGGCGTCTTTTGGAGTGTTTGGTGTAGTCAAAATGTTATCGAATAATGGGACAGGTTAGATAGTTGTCATTGCTTAGCGCGATTGAATAGTTCGAAGCGTTCATAGGCCACGACTCTGGCGTATGACATCATGGAATGCTCTGGGCCCATCATCAGCTGACAATTGAAAACCTTCCTGGGAAGGGGTCAGGCGACTTCTGATCTTTCGGACCGAAATCGAGACCGACTTTCGGGTTTTGAACCATAGAAGGAGCAGAAACACTCCTAAGAAGGAGCCAATAGCAGTTATAGAAACAAAAACAATAAAAGTACGTGTCGGAAGCTCAACGGTTACCAGCGTAACCAGGAACGACGTTGCGATCGAGAGTAAGAATATTGAAAAGTTCAGATAGAGGGAGTCGGGAGACCCTCTTGCCAGAATCTCAAGTTCGTTCTCTTCCACGTCGTAAATTGTCAAACCGGTGAATGCACCGCGTCTGACTTCTACGGGTGGCAAACTCTGAGATGGTTGAGGCTCTCCGGAGTCTGGGTCTGCCATGATTCATGCAGCTATCTTTGAGGCTGAGGCTCGAACCGACCCAGGATATCCTCCCAGATCGACAACAACGTACCAATGTCCATGACGGGGTGGCTTTAGGTTTACTGTCGATTTATTTGCTCGTCCGCCGAGGTAGGTGTGTCGTTGCCCGTCCCGGTACCTCTCAAAATTGCTTATATCAAGCATTCTGACGTTGGCGGCTTTATCTAACCTAACTTGAATTATGTCTTTCGGACCAGCTTCGAACTCGTAGACGAGGAAGTTCATATCAAACTCCGTTGCAGAGACGTTCAGGCTTGTATCGCGCCAGTCCAATAGTATCAAACGAAATCGCTCGCCACCTTCTCAAGGTAAATACCCTGCCGATGTTTGAGATGCAAAGATCCAAGCTTATGACCATCGGTAGCGTTCGCCATCGCCGCCTGACCACGGATTGCCGCGCATGTGATATCCGCCTTCTTCCCAAAAGCCCGCCTGATCAGCATCAAGGAACCGCACGCCCTTAACCCACTTCGCGGACTTCCACGCATAAAGCTGCGGAATGATCAGGCGCACTGGCCCACCATGCTCGGGCGGAATTGGCTGACCGTCGTGTGACCAGGCCAAAAAAGAATCCTCTTTCAGGAAGTATTCGATTGGCACGTTCGTGGTCCAGCCGGAATCATAAGCGAGCGCCAGAACGAATTTCGCTTCCGGTTTGACTCCCGCAATCTCGGCAAGCCGGCGAGTGGGAACGCCGCCCCAAACGTTATCGAGACGTGACCAACGTGTGACGCAGTGGAAGTCCGCATAAACTTTGACTGCCGGCAATTGCATAAATTCATCAAGCAACCACTTTTGCGGCCGTTCAACCAATCCATCGATTTCGAATTGCCAGGTCGCGAGATCAACTTCAGGAGTGCCATGCGCATCGAGTACGGGCCATTTCTTGGTACGAGATTGGCCCGGCGGCATGCGATCTTCGCGCTGCGTATCCGGACTGATGATGTCAACGCCCACGACCTCATCAGGCTTTCGCGGATCGTGCTGCTGGTACTTTGGGTCGTTGAAAAGGTTGTTTAAGAAACTCATAAAGGAGATGTCAGATGTCAGATGTTAGAAAAAACTTCAGCAGGTTTAGATGTTGGGACAGATGTCAGATATCAGATGTTAGAAACAGAGCGTGGAGGCTAGACGTATGCTGGGGTGCACTCCTACTAACATCTAACATCCAGCATCTGACATCTATTTTTTCGAATTCTCTTCCGCCAGCCTCATTAAATCCTCCGGCATCCACTTTCCAAGCGCTCGCTTTGTCGGTTCTTCGATGCCTTTGGTGCGATCGTGCCAGTTGTCCCGGTCGCCTTCTGGTCCACGTTCGCGTTCATAGTTTTCTGTCTGCTCGAGGCTGAGCACAATCCCGGCGACTACTTCCTTCCAGTCTTCAAACTGAATACCGCGCCGAACCAGTGGCAGACCAGCACTCCAATCTTCCTGTGGGGCGCGCGCGTCTTGTTCGGGAATGGTCAGGTTATGCAGCGAGGGAAAGGCCGTGCCTTTGAACTCCTTCAACAGCTCTTCGCCAACTTGTTTGTAGGACAACTCCTGACGTTCGCGCTTGATTGCTTGCGCGCGACGAAAAATGTCCGACACGCTCGGTGAATCCTGGGTCGCTAAGGCCACAAAGACCTCCTTCTTGTTCTCAACTTTAGTTTTGAATACCTTACAACGCGCCGCACAACCAGGACAACTTGTAGGGGCGTCCCTCCGTGGGCGCCCCTCGTTCTGAGTAACAGACTTGCCGCGCCACCATTCGCGCGCTCAAAGGCTTCGCTTCCCTTTGTTAACTCTTTGCTTGCGCCCAAACCAAATCCTATTCATCATTGATCGATGGCTGAAACACTCGTCACTAATCAATCGGCCGACATCATTGCAAATAATGAACCCATCACTTGCCACATGTGTGGCCACGCTCATGATCGGTTGCTTAGGCTCGACGAGCTGAACAAAGATCTGCGGTCAATCGTCGAGGCCAACGCGCAGCCAATCGAGCCCCAAGCCCGGTTGTGCCCCGGTTGTCTGGACATCTTCACTCGTGCCAAAAAGCAGATCGATTCTCATGCTGCAATTTTTGAGCAGGCGAGCTTTGTCTTGCCAACGCCCTTGCGGATGAACGCCGATGAACGCTTCACCGGCCGGGGAGTGACGATGGCGTTTCTCGACTCCGGCTTCTACGCTCATCCGGATCTAATCGAGCCTGCGAACCGGATACTCGCTTATCACAATATTTTCGCTACTGCTGATGGTGACAAGTCCTCGCTGGAAACCGCAGAGGTGGCGAGTTGGCACGGCATGATGACCTCCGTAGTGGCCGCGGGAAACGGGCACCTGTCTGATGGCTTCTATCGTGGGATGGCGCCTGAAGCCAACGTAGTGCTCGTGAAAATTGGCAAGAGCGGACACATTCCGGAAGAGAACATCAAGCGCGGTCTGGAATGGGTTATCGAGCATCGCGTCAAACATGGGATTCGGATCGTTAATATTTCCGCCGGCGGCGACTTCATTCAGTCGTACCTTCATAATTCCCTCTGCCACACGGTGGAACGGGCGGTGAAAGAAGGGATGATAGTCGTTTGCGCCGTGGGAAATGCAGGAATGGCTCCGGGACATCCGGTGCTGCCGCCCGCCTCTTCGCCCGCCAGCATTTCGGTTGGCGGATTGGACGATCAGAATTCAACTGATCGGGCACGTCGAGGGATGTATCGGTCCTCTTATGGACCGACCATCGATGGACTGCAGAAGCCGGAAGTGATCGCGCCGGGAATCTGGGTCGCGGCGCCAATCCTGCCGACCACGCCAACTGCCGACGAAGCCGCGCTTTATTCTCAACTTGACGCCGCGGTGGATGCGGAACTAGTGGCGATCATCGAAGAAAACCTCGGCATTGATAAAGATCTCGACGGTGCGCGCAGTTTGCCGGCGCCACTGTTGCGTCAGCTGATTACGATCAAGCTGCACGAAGGAAACGTCATCAATGAACATTACAAGTTTGTTGATGGTACTTCGTTCGCCGCGCCGATTGTGGCTTCGACTATAGCTTGCATGTTGGAAGCAAATTCAGCGTTGACCCCGCAGCAGGTGAAACAGATTTTGATCGAGACGGCTGAGAGAGTTCCCGGAGTTGAAGTGGAGCGGCAAGGTTGGGGCGTGATCGCCCCGCGTCGTGCGGTCGAATTGGCGCTTGCGTTGAGAGCTGGCCGATAAACTTTGTGGGGGCGGGCGAATTTTCCCAAGTTTTCCTGGCTGCCAAGAAAAAAGCTGCGCCATCGATGCGCAGCCTTTTTGATCTGGAGTTGGGAGGCTTTCCTAAGAAGTCGCCGCTTCACTCTCCGGAGCGGGTGTCTCGTCGTGGTGCTCGGTCGTGTAGAGACGCAGAATGTCTTGTCCCTGACGCGAGCGGGGATCGATGGTGCGCAGATGCCTGCGACCCTGCATCTCCCAAATCGCCGTGACGACGCCATCCTTCTCGACAGCATGGTAGGTAATCTCTTCAGTCGACGCGGGCGGCGCAGTTGGTTCCGACTCTGCCTGTTCAGGCTCGGGCGCTACAGCACCCAGTGCAGTTTCATTCTCTGACATCTAGTTCAAAGACTCCTCTCAATAGATCCGTTCGCTTCTTTTAAGTTTTCAGGATTGTTGCACACGATTTTCCGGCTGTCTACCGGCAGGCCAAGCCCTTTACAGCACCCGGTTCAGCGATCCTCCACGCACGAAGGCTTCGAGACTATCAACGAGTTGATCCGCGAGAGTTTGCATTGCTTCCTGACTGGCCCAGGCAATGTGCGGTGTGATGATGAGGTTAGGCATCTGGGCGTCGAGCAGAAGGTTGCCGCCTCGTGGCGGTTCGGTCGTCAACACATCGACCCCGGCGCCAGCGATCGTTCGCTCGCGTAAAGCGGTCAATAAGGCTTGTTCGTCAACCAACCCGCCACGTGCGGTATTGATGAGCAACGCATCAGGCTTCATACAGCTAAACTCGGATTCGCCGATCAAGTTTCTCGTACTGTCGTTCAAGGGGCAGTGAAGCGTGACTACATCGCTTTCCCGCAACATCTCTTCAAACTCAACCCGACCGTCACGAACACTGTCCGCTCCTTTGCGTTCAGAAATCAGCACCTTCATTCCCATCGCACTGGCCAAACGTCCGACCGCCTGTCCCAGAAACCCAAATCCCACTATTCCTACGGTACTGCCGTGAAGGTCCTTGATAGGACGTCCCAGCAGACAAAACTGCTCTGAGCGCTGCCAGTTGCCGTGTCTTACGTCATCTTGATAGCCGCTTAAATTCCGCCGCAGTGCCAATATCAACATGAGCACATGTTCGGGCACGGAATTACCGGCGTAGTTTCGAGCGTTGCAAACAGCTATGCCGTGACCGCGGCAGTATTCCAGGTCGATGTTGTCCACCCCGGTGGCGGCGACAGCGATCATTCTCAGCTTCGGAAGTTGGGCGAGTTGGGCTGCTCGGAGAGGCAGCTTGTTAGCAATCACAATAGACGCCCGCTCAAGGCGGCCGACAACTTCCTCGGGTTTCGTTACCCCGAACTCAACCCACTCGTGCGCGAAGTTTGGTCGTCGAAACGAGACCTTGAATGTGTCTCTTTCCAGAAAGACTATTTGCTCCATAGCCGTCATATCTTCGTTTGGTCCGTGAATGAAGTACGTGTCTCTGGCCCTCTTTCATTTCAAGAGTTTGGATTCGATCCAATATTCTGAACGGCGCTCCGCACAGTGAGCGACGCTGGCGGCCGTCTAAATCGTCGTGATCAAAACAACTCTTACCAAAATTGCGGTCCTATTCCAACCCGCCTAACAAGAGCCGCAGTGGAATATTGATTGCGTAGTGCAAGCCAACTAGTAACGCCTTACCTGGCCCGATTTTCAGATAAAACAAAACAACCCGTCGCCCGACGGTTCGCAAAGGAGAGAACCTTATGACCAAGCTGTTGAAGTCTCTAGCTTTTCTTGTTGGAGTTCTCGCCTGCCTTTCCTTATCAGTAATGGCCCAAACCACAGGCTCGTTGGCGGGCCAGGTCAAGGATGAGAAGCAGGCGATCTTGCCAAACGCTACAGTTACCGCAAGAAATATCGCGACCAATAGCAATCGCACTGTTCAGACCGACAGCGATGGCCGCTACCGGTTTTCCGGCATGGAGGTTGGCCAGTACGAACTAACGGTCGAGGCGAGTGGCTTTGCGAAGTACATCCAAACCGGAATAACGCTGCTTCTGAACCAGAATGCAGTTGTGGATGTTGGCATGACCTTGAGAGGTGTTCAGGAAACCGTCAACGTCGTTGAGAATGCTTCACTGCTCAACACGACAACTTCAGAAGTCGGAACCAGGTTTGACGAAAGGCGTTTGACTGATCTTCCGGTAGCGACGAACCGAAGTGTCTACAACGTGGCCCTCTCAGCGCCGGGTGTTAGCCAGCTTGGTCCAAACCAGGTCGGGTTTGCCGCAGGTATCAACTACTCAGCTAATGGCGGTCGTGTTCGTTCGAACAACTTCATGATCGACGGCCAGGACAATAACGACTTCGGCGTAGCGGGTGCGTCAATTCCGCTAAACAACCCTGACTTGATTCAGGAAGTGCGACTTGTCACCAACCAGTTTTCAGCCGAGTTTGGCCGCAACTCAAGTTCCGTTTTCAACGCGATCACCAAACGTGGCTCCAATGGATTTCATGGCTCGGCTTTTTGGTTCCATAACGATAATGCGTTGAACGCCTGCAGCAATCTGGATAAGAACGCAGGCTTCTGTAACCCGAATTCGACGAATCCCTCAAGAACACATGCACCGCTGCGAATCGAGAACCAGGCCGGTGGCACGATTGGCGGTCCAATTCTGAAGGACAAGTTTTTCTTTTTCGGGTCGATTCAGCGTTGGTGGGATCGTCAACTTGGCTCGGGCGTAACTATCGTCGGAGTTCCAACCGAAGCAGGTCGCCAGGTACTTCAGGCACAAGCTGGAGCGCGTCCACAAGTCGCGGCGCTACTCGCGTTTCTGCCGGCCGCACAGACGGCGGCAAGCGGCAACGTAACTTTCAATATTGGCGCGAACCAGTTCAACGTGCCGGTGGGATCGTTAACAGGCAGCACCAGTTTCGTGTTTAATGACTGGCAGACCTCGCAACGACTTGACTACACCTTCAACGATAACCATCAGCTGTACGGGCGCTATATCTTCCAGGATTCCGACACGGTCGGCACCGGACAAGCAAGCCCTCCCGGAAACACCCAGAACAACATCGCACGCACGCAGGGTTTGAACATCACGGCCTCCAGTGTGCTCGGGCCCAATTGGGTAAACGAAGCACGCTTCGCGTGGCTGCGGGCCGCTTCTTCAACGACCTCGAATAATCCGGCGTCGGAATCAATCCCCTCGATTGAAATCAACCAGTTAGGTCTCACTGGCTTCAATGCGGCAGCAAGCCGCACTGGAATCGGTCTGGGCGTCAACCTGCCACAGTATTCAGTGCGCACCACCTGGCAGTATCAGGACAATCTCTCGCACACTGCCGGGAACCATGGTTTGAAGTTTGGCTTTGATATTCACCGCAGTCAGTTAGAGCAGCTCTTTAAACCAACGACGCGTGGACGCCTGGTCTACACCACGTTAAATCGCTACGTGAATGATGTCGCTCAAATTGCCACCATCAACAAGGACCTGCCCGGCGTGGCCCAGATTCTGAGACTTGATTGGCATGACGTTTATCTTTATGCCCAGGACGAGTGGAAGATCAGACCAAACTTCACCCTGACTTACGGTCTTCGTTGGGAGCTTCCCGGACAACCTATCCAGGATCTGGTTGATTTCAACCAGCCAATCGTGACGGCAGCCGGAGGAGATGCGCGGTTTATCGTCACTCCGGTTCCGACTCGGGATAAGAAGAATTTTCAGCCGAGAATCGGATTCAACTGGAACCTTCGCACCGGTACCGACGGCATCATGGGCTTCATTACTGGTGGTGATAAGCTGGTCTTGCGCGGCGGTTACTCACGCACGCATGACTACACCTTCACCAATATCGCCCTGAACATCTGGAGTTCATTCCCGTTTGTTGCCGCCGCAACCTTCAACACCGCGCAGATCACACTGCCGGGCGAAACTGCAGCGGCTGCGGGGACGGCAAACGCCTTCGTCAACCTAAACAACCCTTCAATCGATCCCAAGACCTTCGCGCGTACAGTGGTCTCGGATAATTTCCACTCGCCGCGCTACGACTCGTTCAGCTTCGAGATGCAACGCGAAATTTCCAACGACCTCGTGTTGCGAATCGGTTACATTGGATCAAAAGGAAGCGACCTCTTCCAAACTCTCGATGGCAATCCGCGTCGCTTGAATGCAGTGGGTTGCGTCCCGTTCGGAGCGCTAAATCCGACCGACAGTTGCCGCGTTGATCCAACCCAATCGACGATTCGACTGCGCACCAACTCAGCGTCCTCTTCATACAACTCGATGCAAATGAGTATGGAGAAGCGGTTGAGCCGCGGCTTTAGCGCGGGTCTGCATTACACCTGGAGCGCATTCATTGACGAGGCGTCCGAGATCTTCAATCCTTCGCCTGGTGAAATTGCACTGCCGCAGGACTCGTTCAACGTCGCAGCCGATCGTGGTCGTTCTACTTTTGATCGTCCACATCGCCTTGCTGGAAACTTCGTGTATGAACTGCCCTGGTACCGCTCGCAGCAGGGAGTTATCGGCCACTTCCTTGGTGGCTGGCAGCTGAATTCGGCGTTCTCGTTCCAGAGCGGCGCGCCCTTCACGCCGTTGAATGGATCCGATCCGACGGGAGCACTGAGCGGCATCGACACGCTCGTAGGCAATGCCATTCGGCCAAACGTCTTGTCAAATTTGCCAATCTCCAGCATGTCAGTTCAGGAGTTGGTTTCGGCTGGACGAGGAACCCTGTTCCAGACAGTGCAACCAGGACAGCGAGTCGGCAATGCCGGACGCAACATCCTGCGAGCAGACGGTATCAACAACATCGACTTTGGTATTCTGAAGAACACGAGACTTGGTGAGAATCAGAAGTTGCAGATTCGCGCGGACTTCTATAACGCCACCAATACCCGCGACTTTGGTATTCCGAATTCGACCGTCACAAACTCAGGCTTCCTGAACCAGTGGGGCACGAACGGCGGCAATCGACGAGTAATCGTCGCCCTCCGTTATGTGTTTTAAACAGCAAGTGCGCGTCTCGTACGATAATCGCTCGTCGAGACGTTGAAAAAAGTGTGGGGGCTGAAGTAGTCTTGTTCAGCCCCCACAGTCACTTTTTGCCGAACGGTCACTACCATGAGAATCCTGGCACTCGTCTTAGTCGCGATCAGCAGTGGCTTTGCCGCACAAGCTCAGCATGCGGCTTCTACTCAAGCAGATTCTGGCGTGGTTGTGCTGAACTACAGTTGGAACAAAGAACGAGTTGGTTGGGAGCGCGATCCCTTTAGCGGACCGATTGAGAATTTTGACGAGATGCGCGTTCGTGCTCGTAACGAGAAGCGGATTCAAGATGCAAAACGCGGTGGGAACGGCGCCGAACTTAGCAAAGCCGAAAGAGATGCAAAGACCGACAACGTCCTGATCGCAACCATTCATCAAAATAGTTGGGCTCGTTACGGATTCACTTACAAGGTTTCGGTCCAAAACCAGACGGCGCAGCCGATCAAATCAATCGATTGGGATTACGTCTTCTACGACGAGAGCACCGAGGCCGAAGTTGGTCGTCGCCAATTCAGTAGTTACGAGAAAATCTCACCCGGCAAAAGTCGCGAACTGAAGTTCTTCATCCCCGGTCCACCCACGAAAACTGTAAGCGTAGACTCGCTGAATAAGAAAGAACGCCTCGGACTTGGCGAGAAGATCATCATCATGAGTGTTACCTATGCAGACGGCTCCATTTGGAAGAATCAGTAGCATCAATGTCTGCAAGTTCCCCTTCCATCAGCATCCGCAAAGCACTTCCTGAAGAGAGCGAGACGCTCACGCAGATCGCACATGAAGCAAAACGTCATTGGGGCTACCCTGAGCGCTGGATTCAATTCTGGGATCAGTATCTTACAATTACACCCCAACTCATTGCTGATGCCGACGTCTTCCTCGCAGAACAAGATGGCACTGTCCTTGGTTTCTACGCGCTGGTGATGAGGGACGGAAACGCGGAACTCGATCACCTGTGGGTTTCGCCGCACCATCTTGGGCGAGGAATCGGCAAAGAGCTGTTTATTCATTCCATGAGGCGAGCGGCGGCCGAAGCCATTTCAGAAGTTGAGATTGTTTCTGATCCAAACGCCGAGGGCTTTTATAAGAAGATGGGAGCCGAACCCGCAGGCCAAGAGGTTTCGTCCGTCGATGGTACGTCTCGAGTAGTTCCCCGCCTGAATATCGATCCGCGAAAGCTGCAGTAGATGCTAATAGATGTTAGATGTCAGATGCTGGATGTTAGTCAGTTGTCAGTTGTTTGGGCTTGCACATGACTGTAACGGCAGAATTACAACTGACCACGGACTACTGACTAACATCCAGCATCTGACATCCAACATCTACTCCGAGCAATCAGAGTTACTCCATCTGAGTCTTAGTCCGAATCTTTCCTGGTATTCCCGCGAAGTAATGAACGAGCAGACCATGCCGCGATAGTTATTCGGCTCCTGATTGTTCAGCACGTTCAGCCAAAAATTATAACCACTAAGATCCGGATTTCGACCGAGGTAACCAAAGTACTGCATCAACACAAACGACGGATTGTACTCAGCCGTCGTGAACGCCGTGCTGTCCGCAGCGTCACGCAATACCAACGCGCGGCTTTGGTTCAAGTTCGCCCCAGTGTTGTATTTGCTGATCAGCGCCGCGCGTTGTGCTCCGAGATTCACATTCGACGATTGCTGGATCGTCGCGAGCAAGGCATCGACAAATGATTCCGCGGTTGTATTCGCTGCATACTTTTGCGCGAACCCATTTCGCTGCACAAAATTCAGTGTGAATGCTTGTTTGCTCGGCTCAAGATTCACAACATCCAACTGCGATCGGTCGGAGACAAACTCAGCAAAGTCAGGCTGGCGGCCCAACCCCGCTTTGTACAGTCGATAAACAAACGAGCCGGTGTTCTGAAACTCCTGCTCAATGAAGAACGATGCCGACACGCCCGTGCGTCGCGCAATCACGCAAAGAATATTGTTTCCGCACTCAGTAATGTTTGCAGACCAATACGCGAGTCCACCCGGATCCGGTTCGCGGTTAAGAAAATCCAGATAGTGCTGTCGGACAAAACTCTGCGCAATCTCGATCGGGTTTGGTGTGATTGCACCAAGAGCCAGCCCAGTCAATGCAAGATTCTGCGAATCGGATTCGGCGAAGACGGCGCCGTCCTCGAGAAAGCCATTCAGGTTCCCATCGGGAAAAGCGACGATTCGCGGAGTTCCGCCATTGGCGTCGTCGGTTGGACCAGACGAGTCTTCGATTACGTAAACATTGCCGGCACGATCGATGGCGAGTCCATGTAGAAATAGATTGTTATCAAGCGAAAGGCCGGTCACGACTACCTCATCCACATCACCGCGCCCGTCCTTGTTGTCGTCGTAGATCGCGAGCAGCAGAGAATCGTCGCCTTCGGAATGCGAGAACACCACGCCGCGTGAGTTCGCCGCGACATCGAGCGGCGCATCGTCAGCGAACCGATATGAATAGTAAGGAGTGGCGTCGAGCGTATCCGGCATGCCGTCGCTGTTGGTATCACGGACGATGCGAAGTTCATTTGACTGAAAGTCAGCGATCAGCAGATCGTTGTTCGGTAGTAACGTGAGTCCGTTCGCATTGTAGAGCCGGTTATCCCCGACCGTTACCAGTTGGCGCGTCAGCGAGTTATCGAAACCGCCGGTATTCGGATCGCGTACCAACAGCACCACGCCAGGCGATGGTTCGTTGTTTGGATCATTGGGATCTGCAGAGTTGTAGTAGCCGCTTGAACAGACGATGACGAATTCGCGCCCCGTGTGGGAGACGCCAGTCACTACCGACGCGGCCGATGGCAGATCAAAATCTTGTTCGAGATCGAACGTGCTGGAGCTATCCATTTGAAAGTCCCCATTCGTATCGACCGCCAACACCAGGACGCCCACCAGCGTATTGCTGAGCGTCGCGGAATAGACTTCGTAACGAGTTCCCGAGACTCCGACGGCGATATCAAACGATCCACCGGCGGCGTCAAAAGTTGTTCGTTCATCTGCAACCAGATTGAAGTCGCGATCCACGTACTGCTCGTTAGTGCCCGCGGATGAGCTCAGGCTCAATTGCGATGTGTGTAGAACGCGAGACAGATGTGTGCCCGGAAGAATGCCGGCAACAGCGGGAAGATTTGCGCCGTTCGAAAGGATCCGCGCGATTGCTCCAGAGCGTCGTTGCTCCAACACGCCGAGTGAACGGCGTGTTGGTTTCGCAGCATTGTCTGTTCCTCGAGCCCGATAGCCGGCGGGTCTTTGCCGCGACGTTGAGCGGTCCTGAACGGAAGAGAAGGCACGTTTCAGATCCGGCTTAAGAGTTGGGTTGAGCGTTTGCGTTCGACTGACGACGGCAGCAGCGAACGTGATCGTTATTAGTGCGATGAAGAGAGCGACGCTTTCAAATGTTGTGCGGATAACTTCCATGATCCTTGCTCCCGTTCGAATCTGATTTGTAGGGGTGTCCCGCCGTGGGCACCCTTCGTGCCGTTGATCTTGTCTTCGGGTAAGAAGGGGTGCCCACGGAGGGACACCCCTACAATCCCGCTTCCTGATCAAATCATCATCAGGGATCGCCTCTACGTCCGGGTGCAGGCCGGGCGGAATCGTCTCTCGCCGGGGGATCGTTGCGCTGCGGCGGCGGATCGTTCCGAGGCGGTGGCTCACTCCGCGCGGGCGGATCGTTTCGTGGCGGCGGATCGTTTCGTGGCGGTGGTGGATCGTATCGCTGTGGCGGCGGATCATTTCTCACTGGCGGCTCCACACGAGGTGGCGGCTCCGAACGAGTGGGTTGTTCCACACGAGCCGGTGTCTCAACTCTCTGTTCACTCGGTTCGGAACGTGTCGGCGCCTGCTCCCTGGGCTCAGGGCGATCAATCCGTTCTGGCCGTTGCTCCGGTCGAGCGTTCTTCTCGTTTTGAACCGGGCGTTCCGGAGATTCGTTTTCCACTGGCCGTGGCCGGTCAGGCGCAACGGCAGGACTGTGCTCGACAGGGTTCGTTCGTTCAGGACTCCGCGGAACCACCTGACCTCCATCGCCACCACCTTGACGCGGGTACGTTCGATTGGGTCGTTCCCGTCGCTCCTCCGTCGTTCCTCCGTCGACGTTTCCCGGCAGGGAGTTTTGATCACCCTTCGTTCGGCGTTCGGGCGTGCTTTCTGTTGGCTGAGGATTTGGACGAGCAGGTCGTGCCACAACTCCAGTGGGTCGAGTTTCCACTGCCGCAGGATTTGCGTCAGGAGTAACTTGCTGTGGTCTGGCCTCTCGGCCGTTGAAGACGCGCGCGCGGCGGAGTTCATCATCAAGCGGAACTCCTGGTGTTCGAGTCATCGCGCCTGTTGGTCGATCGGCAACTGGCACGGCTGGCACGACTCGCGCTGGTGGCCGCGCCACGATGTCTCGCCGATCAGGCGAAGCAGTTCCGGCCCCCGCCGCGTATTGCGGTCGTATAGGCAAATCATCGCGCAATGGCTCAGCATTGACGACTCTCCGCGCCAGCGCATCGGTCGCAGGCTGTAATCTCGCGTTGTCAGCGCCAATATCTTTTGCCGGCAGTCCGGTCACCGCACGCAATGACGCTGGGTTTACGCGGCGAAGATTAGCGAGATCTTCACGCCTGAGTGGAGTCAATGGATCGCGATCGCGATCGCGATGTCGCGAACGAGGATCGCGATGGTGGTAACCCAGCGGATACCAATAGGCGTAATCGTTGTAGATATAGAAAGAGACGAGGGCCGGTCGCCACCAACTGCGCTTGCGGTGGTAAATACTTCGTGGACACCACGCCCAGTAACTGTCGTGATAGACCCAGCGTCCGTAGTGATACGGAGCCCAGCCCCACGGTTCACTACCTACCCACGTCCATCCATACGGTGGCATCCAGGTCCAATATCCATATCGGTACGGGGCCCAGTTGCTGTAACCGCTGATAGTGTTTTGGTGTGGCCGCCAGACCCAGCCATAGCTGTCAACGTAAACCCACGTGCCGTACGAGTCGAGGTCTTCACCACCCCAAACATAGCTGTCGTAATATTGAGTGTTGTAACGCAACCGTTCGGCAAGATAGCGCTCGCGATCGTTTACCCAACTGTCCCAGGAATCGTTTGAATTTGCCGCGACCATCTGCCAATCGCCAGCGTTTGGGCCATCGAGAGTAAGTTCAGCCGTTCGATCGTCGCGTAAGACAAAGCCGGATGTTTCGGAATAGATGCGCGCGCGTCCGCCGTCCCTGGCAGTTAGTCGCACCTTGCCATCGCGTCCGACATCAATTCGATAGAGGCCATTCTTTTCTGCGGACAGCGTTGTCTTTGGCGCATCGATTTCAAAGTACTCTCGGTCGCGATCGAATTTGGCCAGTCTTAGCGACGCGGTTCCTGCAACGACGCTCAAGGCGACGCCTTCATCACGCAAGGTCACGATGCGCAGGATCGAGTCGGCATCGAGACGAAGAAAATTGCGCGCATCGATCTGAAGCTCGGCTCGGGAATCGCGACTAGTTGCGAGCGTGTCGCCTTCGACAAGTGGGAAATTCAACCGCGCGCGTTCCCAATCGGTATTGCCGCTGCGCTTCAAACTGACATCGCCTTTGATCATGCTGATGCGGACTACACGCGCTTTGACGTCATACTCTTCCGCCTCTTCTTCGTCATTGGCGAAAACAGTCGCACAGATCAGCAGCGGCGTTAGTAAAGAGAGAAGCAGTAAATATTGAGGTTTAGGTGAACGCATACATACGCTCCTTGAGTAATGTGCTTTGGACCGAACCGTCAGACGCAGGTGGGAAGAGGGCACACTTCTCCGCGGTCTGGCGCAGGGTTAGGCCAGTAGGGCAGGCGCTTGTCTGTCGCTATTTTCGAGGCCTAAACGGCTGGACTGTGGCAGAGCAAAGGCTATGCCCACGCGGTCTACTAGTGACGTTCGTAGACCACGCTCGTGAATTGGACTCAAGAAGTAAAGACGATCTTTGGATTATATTTTTGCGATAAGAAAGAGGAGCCAGAAAAATCTTATTCGAGATAGTGCAGCGTTGGCACTATATGGTGCGTCGCGTTGCAAACAATTCGAGTTTGATGAACTGGGTAATCAGGAAATTGGGCAGTCCCACTGTCAGGAAGGAAATTAGTTGGGCGGTCTAGCGAAGGTGTCTTGGTCTAAATGTCCGAACTACTTGGGGTCATAGGATCAGTCGGGCAGTCTCACTGTCAGGAAGGCGGACGCTGTCCCCGCAACCTTAAAACCACTCTCTCAAGCGAAGGGTCTCACTCCGATTTGTGGTCGCTAACTTAAAAAATCAGCGGGGGGACAGGGTCCGCCTTCCTGACAGTGAGACTGCACAGCTGATCTTTTGATCTTTGGAATTGCGCTGACTCCCGACTACCCTCTCATCGCCGTCTCGGCGGCTATATACCCAAAGCTGGTCCACTGATCCGAGCTTATGATCTGACGGAAAAGCTCGATAGCCCTCTTCCTATTACCGTTGTATCGGTACCAGTTCCCAATCCCATAGAGCATGCTGTGTGCTCCGGGCGAGTTTCCTTGCTTACTAGCGTCCGCGAGCAGCGCGTCCGCCGAAATCTGACCTTTGTACATCAGCAACAGCCGGTAGTAACCCTCGTTTTCGATAACGTCCATGCCGACATCGATAGGTTTGAGAACCTCAGCGGCCTGCTCCGACTTCAGGAGGCGCAGAGTCATGTAAAGCCAGTGAGTCGTTGCGACCATTCTGTCGGGGCTATCTGAAACTTTGAGACACTCGCGATAACTCGTGAGCGCCTCTTGATAGTTACCGTTCAAGTACTGCGCCAGACCAAGGTGGTACCAAATATTGAACTGCAGTGTGCTTGTCGGAATGTTCCTGGCATTTGGTTGGCCGTCAGGTTCTATCTCGTCAGGTTTGCCGGCAGTCAGTTGTGCGGCCTTCTTCAGATCGGCGATCGCTTCTGAGAATCTCCTTACCGTAATGAATCGGTGACCGCGATGGCGATAGAACCGGGGGTCTTTGGGAAACTCCTTGATCCCGCGAGTGTAAACTTCGATTGCTTCGCGAAAGCGGCCAAGGTATGCCAACCTTCGACCTAACCAGATGGTTGCGTCAGGATCGTGCGAGTTGGCCTCATACTTTGTTTGTGCCTTGGCCAGCTCCGCCTCCATCCCTTTCCTGGCTTCATCTGAAACGGGCGGTGCGGGGCGTTGGAGGTAGTCGTCGCTTCTCACTTTTTGAGCGATAGCGTCAGCGGGCCAAACGGTCCAGAGGCAAGTCATCAGCAGAATCGCAACGAAGATGTGCTTCATAGGTTTTTTGTTAGATAAACTTTCGGGGAAGACAGTTTTGTTTGCGCTTGAACTCCAATGGGAGCGCGGACGGCCTCGTCCGCATGGCGCGACCCGAAAACCAGCTTAATTAGACTCTTCATTTTGACGACGTGGAATTCAACGGCGTTGCGGACGAGGCCGTCCGCGCTCCCAGGAAGAGTAGGGAACCACTTTGAATCGTAGAATGGACTTAGCGTGCACGCAACCGCAAGTCTCTACTCAATGTCCGACATGCTTCATCAGCTTGTCGTCGAGATTTACGACACTCAAGCAACGATAATACTTGTGACGACGCACATTGAGAGTTACCAACCAGACGACAAGCGGAAGCATGTCGGACATTGATGAGCCAGGGATATTGTTCCTAACTCTATTTCGTTCGATGATCCCCAACCTGGAAGGTTGGGGGGAGTGAGATGTAACCTCCAACGGCAATATCATGCGTGCACCTTTTGTGCAAAGCTCATGCAATGGCAGATAGTTCCGGCTCAGTTGAAAACGGATCGTTTGATGTGGTGGTGATCGGCGCTGGCATCAATGGCGCCGGCATTGCGCGCGACGCGGCCATGCGAGGACTGCGCGTGCTCTTGTTGGACAAGGGCGACCTCGCGAGCGGCACCAGCAGCTTTTCCACCCGCTTGATTCATGGCGGTCTACGCTATCTGGAACACGGCGAACTTGGGTTGGTGCGCGAGTCTTTGCGCGAACGCAAAATTCTGCTGCGAATAGCTCCTCACCTGGTTAGGCCCTTAGCCTTGTTGATTCCAATTTACGAAAACCGACGACGTGGCCGCCTTGCGATCCGCGCAGGTTTGCTCGCCTACGACCTGTTCTCGCACGACAAATCTTTGACTGGTCATCGGCTGATGTCCCGCGCAGAGGCGTTGAGGGAACAGCCTGGGCTGAACCCGACTGGATTAATCGGCGCGGCGGTTTACCACGACGCGCAGGTTGAGTTTGCGGAGCGGTTGGTGCTCGAAAATGTTCTGGCGGCACGCGACCACAAGGCATCGATTAGAACCTACGAGAAGGTCACGGCATTTCGAATTGTGAACGGCAGAATCAGCGGAGTTGAAATAGTAAATCAGATGAGTGGCGCTCAGACGAGCGTAAGCGCAAGCCTTGTGGTAAACGCAGCTGGTCCATGGGTCGATGATGTTCTGAAAAAGACCGGGTGCGTCAGCGAAAGGCAGATTGGCGGCACCAAAGGAAGTCATATAGTTGTGGCGCCTTTTAGCGGCTCGCCATCATCGGCGTTATATGTTGAAGCCGAAAGTGATGGCCGGCCGTTCTTTGTGATCCCCTGGAATGGGAACTTGCTCATTGGAACCACCGACATGCGTTTTGAGGGCAATCTCGATGCGGTAGTGATTGACGATGTGGAAACCAACTATCTGCTCAATGAAACCAACCGGCTGTTTCCGCGCGCTGGCTTGAGACGAGAATCGATCCTCTTTTCCTATGCAGGTGTGCGACCGCTGCCGTTCGCTTCGAATGTGCGGGAACGAAGTATTACCAGGCGTCACTTCATTCGTGAACGGAAAGACCTGCCGGGAGTGCTGTCAATTGTTGGCGGGAAATTGACGACCTACCGCGCCCTGGCGGAAGAGACCGTCGATCTGCTCTTCAAGAAACTCGGCAAAACAGTTACGCATTCTCGAACGGCAAATGAACTACTTCCCGGAGCGCGGGTGGATATTGCAACTGCCAGAAATCAACTGGAGGTTCTGCCGGAACTAGTCCGGCAACGTTTGTTGCGTGTTTACGGCGCCCGCGCAGTTGAAGTCTCAAACCTGGTTCGAGCCGATTCGTCACTAGCGGAAACCGTGGACAAAGAAAGTGGTGCGATTGCAGCCGAAGTCGTTTTCGCTTTCAAACATGAGATGGCGCAGACACTGAGTGATTGTCTGTTACGACGAATGATGATCGGATGGAGTTTAGCGAGTGGATTAACTGTCGCTGAAGCTGCTGTTCGTGTAGGGCCTATGCATCTGGGGTGGTCCAAGGCGCGCGCGGCCCAGGAGATCGATAATTACAAGAGGAGCCTTGTCCGCTTTCAATTGGTTATGAACTCTGATCAGCGTGGTTGATTAAAATGGAGTTTCAGAGGAGAGGTTGAAAATTTGCAGGTTGAGAATTTGCAGGTCGGGAAGGTGGTTTACCCCCGCTGATGATCCCCCAGGACGGCTTTGCACAAAACTGCCGGCAGCGGGGCGAAGAGAAGCAATCAGAACCGCGGAGCGCAGCGACCGG
>JANNON010000116.1:0-3492 GCA_031399105.1 Blastocatellia bacterium
CGTCCGCGCTCCCAGAATTACGCTCGTTGATGGGAGCGCGGACGGCCTCGTCCGCAACGTTGCCCAGTCGCTACTCAAACCTGGAGAGCACCAACGAAAAACCCGCGCAATGCGGGTTGCACGGGTTCTTTTATTTCTGAAGAACTGAAGGGGCTTTATGGTCGACCCTTCTTGTCCTTCTTCTCCTGATTGTTGTTTTGGGGCGGCGGCCGCTCTCCTCTGGGCTTTTCGACCACCTTCTCGGGATCCTTAGGCGGGCGCTTGTCCTCACGCTTTTGTGCGAATCCTCCTACTGAGACGAAGCCTAGCATCGCCGCCGCCAGGAGTTTTCGCTTCAAATTAATCATTGTTTTCCAGCCTCCTCATGCTCCGTTTATCAGCGCTCATGGGAGTGAGAAAGAGTTGCGCCAGCCTTGTTTCAGCAACATGGATGCCATGCAGCCGCCAATGGTTATTATCGACAAAAACTCCAAGAACCACCGCCTTTTGAAGGATTTAGTAAGCAGCAAGACCAAGTTGTGCGCACGGTTTAGAACAAAGCCGCCCCGTATCGTGCAGGCTGGCTGGTGAATATTGGAGTTCAATGTTATCGCGCGGTGATACTGATTTCATCGCCATGGTTCCTATTTCCGGGCTGAAATGCTCAGGGTCCCAACATTGCCGCTGCTATCAAACACCCGCAGGCTAATCGTGTGCTCGCCAGCCGAAGTCACCGGCAAATCGAGCGAGTAGCGCTCACTGCCGTTATCTGCGATTCCGTCGTCAGGAAAGATTGGCGTCCAGGGCGCGCCGTCAACGCTCAAATCGGCCTTCTTGATTTTGCCGGTAGCATCCTCGACGTTAAAAACCACGCGCAGTCCCGTGCTATTGAATTGCGGCTGGCCCACCGCACGCAGCACCGGCGGCGAATTATCGATATCCACTGGTTCACTCAAACGTTCACCGAAAAGCGCCTGACCGGCAGGGTTGTCGGGAGCATCCGACGCAGTGATCCTGATGATGTAGCGACCGTCTGCCAAAGTGGCTCCGTCAATCGTGTAGAAATTGTCGCGCAGCTTGTCTTTCAACAACCGGAACGTCGTCTCGTTAAGGGCCCGATAGTAGATAGCGTACTCGAGGGTGTCACCGTTCCGATCCTCTGCTTGCCACTGAAACGAGCGCGCTCCACGTTGAAACAAGCGGCGCGGTTGCACCTGGGCCACCACGCCAAACTGCGCCGGATCCAAACCGGCTGATTCAACATTCGGATCAACTTGCATCTGAATAGCCGGCTGCAGGCCGACACCATTCGCCAACGCGTTAATTGCCAAAATCTCAGGCGCAACGTTGCGCGGCAGGTAGGCCAGGCTTACGTCTTCAGCCCAGGTGTTTCCGGTCGTACCCGAACGCATCGTCAAGCGCCACTGAATAAACCGGGCGCGTGGGCTGACAATTTGATTTCCGCTTGGATCTCGATAAGGGGTACTCCAATCACTCCACGTGCTGTCCGGTCGCTCGCCGTTGCCACTTCGCGTTTGCAGTTCGATATTGCCCGCGCCGCGCCACCAAATGCGGCCCCAGGTGGACAACAGTTTGGCATCGCGCACTGGTGACTCGTAGCTTCCGTCTGACATTGAAGCGTTGCCGAATCTGAAAAGCTTTCCCTGATTGCTGGCTGCCACGTAAACCTGTCCGCCGCGAATGAGAAACGATGAGATCTGACCCTCACTCGTTTGCAGGAGCAAGGTGTCGCGACCATCGTTCGTGACCGAATAGATTCGACCCTTGTCAGCGGTCCCAATCAAGACGCTGCCCGGTTGCAATGCGGGCGCGACTGCGAAGGCAGTTACAGAAGATGAACTCCAAACCACGTCGGCGCCACCGTCGGGAGAGATTCTAAAAACGGCGCTGCGTGCGTTTGAGATATCGGTGCGGCTACGTGCCTGCGCGCCCGGTGTCTGCAGCTGCTGGGCACTCTCGTCTACCGCAGTGATCGTGACACTCGCAGTGGCTGTGCCTTGCGAGTCAGTTGTGGTTTGCGCCTGCGCCTGTTGGCGTCCGGTTGCTGCGGCATCACTCAAACCGAGCGCGTAGATCGATCCGTCCGCCGCAGTAGCCAGCGCATGAATTTCTCGCAGCGGCGCATCGAACAGCGCAAAAGCCTTTCCGTCACTTGATATTCGCAGTACCAAGCCACCGGGATCGGTTCCCGCGATGAGATCGCCTTGTGCGGTAAGCGCCAACGACATCACATGCGTTTGATTGGTATTTATGAGCAGCGACGCGTCAGGACTTGCGCCTGCCGCGCGTACTCGATACAGCTTGCCGCTGTCGCCCGTAGCCACGGCCAGCGATCCATCCGCCATCAGTGCTAACGACCAAATGTACTTATCTGCCGGATCGAAATAGACGGTAGCAGTACCATTTGCCCCGATGCGATAGACCTTTCCATCAGGTGATGTGCCTGCATACAACGCACCATCGCGGCCAACCGCAAGCGCGGTGACATCAAGTTCTGCAGCGTCATAAAGCAGCGCTCCTTTGCCGTCGCTCCCGACACGATAGATTTTTCCATCGTGTCCGGTACCAAGATAAACAGTTCCCTGTCCATCGATGGCGCTGGACCAGATGAACGCCTGTTCGGTACTGAAAAGCTCGGCGAAGTTCGGCGCCAGCATCAGCACGCCCGTATCAGTAATTGAGACCCCGCGCGCATCACCTTTGAGCAACTCAGTTCGTGAGTTTGTTTCCCAGGTGATCGGTTGTCCGCCTTTGACCAGCGGCAATGAGGAAAGCAGGAACAGCGCAACAACGGCAATCCCGACAAATTGGTTTTTACGATGGTTGATTATCAGCATTTTTGATTCTTAGTTTCCTATGTACTTAGCATATAGCGAGCGGGCGATTGTTATTTCGTCAGTGCCGCGGATGATCGACCGAGCATCCTGAAAAACTGTCAGCTCAAATTCACCAGTGCGAAATCGCAGCAGATAGTCGTTAAACTTCACCTCCCCGTTTGGTCTTAACCGTTCCGCAAGACCGCCGAAATCGACCCTGGTGACTTTTGCCGGAGAGATCTGCACCGCATTGCGGCCACACAATACAGCCGCGAACTCGCCGGCTGTCGCCGCGAGCGTTTCAAAGCGATGGAGTCCACAGGTCGGGCAGTCGGCCAAGGGCGATCCAGGCCTGATCTTTCGCCACTCATTTCGCCAAACATCAAACTGCATCAGCGACTGATGCAAGTCCTCCGGATGACCCGTCAATAATTTTAACGCCTCAGTAACCTGGACCGCGGCCACAACGCTGATGATTGGCATGATTACGCCAGTTGTGTCACACGTCGGCGCGCTGGCCGCCGGCGGCGCTTCTTCGAATACGCAGCGCAAGCAAGGCGTTTGATGCGGACGGATGGTCATTGTAACGCCGTACGATCCCACCGCCGCGCCATAAATCCAATTGATTTCATGCTTTACACACGCATCGTTGAGCAGGTAACGGGTGGCGAAGTTG
>JANNON010000137.1:0-11713 GCA_031399105.1 Blastocatellia bacterium
GCCCAGGTCAGGGGATGCTCCCGGCCGGTCCGTCGCGACCCGCCCGAGTAGAACGAGTAGCCGTAGACGGTCTGGAATCGCTGTCCGAAGGCCGCTGCCAACAGGCAACCGCTTTTTCCTCGTCGTCGTAGACGTCAAATACCGTCAGCTGTTTAGTAATGACCATCAAGTCGCGCAGCCGTTCGGTCAGATGGGCGAGCTTAATCTCGCCGCCTTTGTCCTGCACCGTGATATGGCTGGCGATAAGCTCTCCAAGACCACTCGAATCGATGTGCGAGACGTCGGAGAGGTTGAGAAGAATCTGTGTCTTTCCTTCTTCAACGAGACAACGAACGGCTTTGTGCAAAGCTATGGTGCTGCCCCCGATTCGCACGCGTCCCTTCAAATCCAGAATTGTGATAGCACCGTCCCGTCGTTCGTTGATGTAAAGATTTATCAAAGTCTTCTCCTCGAGCTCCACGGACACTACGACCGGTTGTCTCGCAGTTCGAATCTGGCACGAACGTCAAACATTGTCGTTCAAACCATGCTTTCGATTGTTGGCTGAAGCTTCAGATAGTCTGGGAAATTCCAGAGGAGCTGAGAAGGGAGTAAGCGGACTCGATTCATGTTCGACACTACGCCCACTGGAGGTGGAAGTCAAAAACGCAAGGGGTCTCAACTCTCAGATCTCAGATCTCAGATCAGATCTCAGATCTCAGAACTCAGATCTCAGAACTCTCCAAAAAAACTAGCATCCAGCATCCAACATCTGACATCTAGTGAAAAAAGGGGCGCCCACGAAGGACGCCCCCACAATCAGCCGACAAGCGCATCGACCTAATGGTTTAGAACTGGTAACGCAGCGCAAACTGCATTACGCGTCCTGCTTTGGTTTCATTCAGCGGAGCCTGCGTCGCCGTCAACTTCCCGAATTCGGTTGGCGCCGTTCCTCCGAGGATGAAGGGATCGGTACTGAGACCAGTTCCCGAGATTGGGCCGGTCAAGCGCTGCGTGTTCGTCACGTTGAAAACTTCCCAACGGAACGTCAGCGTCTGGTCTTCCCATGGCAGTTTGAACGTCTTGTAGAGGCCAGCGTCGAGCGCGACGTAGCCGGGATACCGGAACACGTTGCGATCACCGCCTTCGCCCGGACGCGGATCGCGGAAGCTCAGGAATGCAGCCTGCGGATCAGCAAACAAATTCGGTTCGCCATTCACGTCTCCCGGAGAAGACTCTAGCGGGCGAACGCGAACCATACCGGAAGAGATCTGCCAGTTGGTGGCCCATCGTTGGAACGCAAACGGACGACTTGCTGCAGTCGGCAGTCCTGAGTTCCAACGGAAGATGCCGGTCATTTGCCAGCCGCCCAAAATCGCGTCTGCAAATTTGTTGGCGCCGCCGAAGAACTTCTTGCCTCGGCCAAAAGGTAGACCGACCAGCCAGTTGGCATTGATGTTGTGGCGAATATCAAAGTCAGAATTTGCGTAGTTCGTCTCGGGGTTCAAGGGATTGAAGATCAGTGCAGTGGTCGAGAAGTTCGCGACGTTCTGCAGACCTGAAGCATCATCCAGCGAATTCGAGAAGGTGTAGTTGAAGTCAAACGTCACGTCGTTGCTCAGCCGTTGGCGAATGCTCAACTGGGCCGAGTTGTAGTTTGACATCGCGAAGGTGGACCACACGTTAAGTGCGGCATACTGCGGATTCACAAACGTGTTGTTGTAGATCGATGAAGGCTGATCATCCCAACGTACGTTCGATTGCAGGAACGTGTAGTCAGTCACATTCAAGCCACCCACTGAAGGCAACGCTATGCGCATGTACGCGCGTTGCGTGGCAGTCAGCGCAGTCGGAACTCCGTTTACATTGAACGTGCCGGCGATGCCCGGAAGAATGTTCTGGAAGAACGGAATGTTCTGCACTGAGGTGATCGGAGCTCCGGCATAACGAAGGTCGATCAACTGGTTCATCGCGTCGTACCACGTCTGACCCGAACGCGGATCGCGAATGTTGTTAAAGTGCATGATGTCTCGCTGGCCCAGCAGGTCCCTCGCAAAGCGACCGACGTAGCTGGCTTCGAAAGACAAGCCCTTACCAATCTCACGACCATACGAAACGTTGACGCTGTAGTTGACCGGCGTCGTGATCGTGTCATCGAGTGACGTTTCCACGCGTTCCGCCTGGTTCACGGTCTGGCTCAACGGGAAGGTCAGCGTCGTATTAAAGTTGCCGGCGATTCCCTGCAGCGTGCGTACGTCTATGGGACCGCCGGTATAGAGCGGCGCCAACCGATTGCTCACGTTGTAGGTATTGACGGGAACTGACAACGCGGAAGCGAAACCGAGTTGATTGTTCAGATCAAAGTTGACGGCCAACTGACTACCAATTCGATCATAGGTCATGCGAAAACCGCCGCGCAGCACACTCTTGCCTTCACGACCAACCAAACGGCCGATGAAGTTGTCACCCAGATCCGGCGACCATGCAAAGGCGAACGTCGGCGCAAAGTTGTTCCAGTCCTGTTTGTAGAAACCAGGTCTGCCATTCGCTTTGCCCGAGAGATCGATCGTTATCGGATCGTTGAAGGGAACACCCTGATCAGCGCTCGTGCGTCGTTGTTCGAAGTAACCGCCGAGGCTGGTTGTCGGTTGGACCTGGAAGCCGTTCACCTCGTAGACCGGAGTTGACGTATTCCAACGCACGCCATAGGTGAACGTGAAGTTGGGTTTTACGCGCCACTGATCCTGCACGTAAAACTCATACTCTTCGGTGGCAAACGTGCGAATCGCAGGAGTGTTCGCCGGCAAGAGTTGACCATCCTGATCGTAACTGAAGTTTGCTGTGTATTGCGAAAAGCGTCCGATGACTGCAGAAAGCGCATTTCGCAAAGGCGTTAATGATGAAGATGCTACGTCCGTAAATATCGCCGGACCCGAAGCGTCTGCGCCTGCCGAGGTAAGGACGGCGGATGAGGCAGCATAACCCGACGGGTTGGTAGTCAAGTTGTCGAATGCATTAGCAAAGGAACCTCGCTCGTTGCGAATAAGGCGAACATTGCCGCCAAACTGCAGCGTGTGATTGCCCATCAGGTAAGAGACATCATCGACGAAATTATGAACCGGCGTGACGCGCGTTAGGGCCGGCGTCAGAACCGGAGCATAGATGAAACGGAACACCACCTGATTCTCAGTGATGTCGCCCTGACGCGTGAACGCTGCGCGGGTCAAACCGTATGTAAAACGGTTGACGAGGTTGTTCGTCGCTGTCCATGAGTGGCCAATCGCCAGGCCTTTCGGGTGATACCAGATTGACGGCGCTGGAGCATCCGGAAAAACAGGAATCACGCCCGTGAGATCGTCCTGATAGTTGCCGCGCACGTATAGCGCCTGACGGTCGGTTAGGTTGAAGTCAAGTTTTCCGGTGTACGTGTCGTAAGTCGTCGGTGTCGAAGCGTTGTAACGAAAGCCGCCGGTGTTGATGCCGTCACCAACGGAGGTGTCGTTCGCGACATAGCGTTGCGCTTTGTCGGCAAGAAAATTTACGGCTTGCTGATTGACGCCGGGAGTCACGCCGTTCGCTGCGAGATAAGCTGCGTTGATCTGGGCAGCATTCAGACAGCGAAAACCTGCAGGCGTTCCCGCGGGGCACGAAGGATCACTCGCGCCACTGGCCGTCCGGTAGCGAATGATCCCCTGCGCCACGTGTGGCAAAGGAACAACCTGCAGGCCACCTGAGGACGTAGCTTCGCGAAAACCTTCGTAGGTACCAAAGAAGAACGCCTTGTCCTTAATTACTGGCCCACCAATCGAGCCGCCAAAAATGTTCCGTAGCAACGCGGGGCGTTCCAACCCGACTTTGTTGTTAAAGAAGTCGTTAGCGGTGGTCACCGTGTTGCGGTGATAGTGAAAGAGCGAGCCGTGAAATTCGTTGGTCCCTGACTTCGTGATCAACGAAACCTGTGCACCTGAGGAGCGACCGGTGTCCGCATTGGGATTGGTAGTCACCACGCGGAACTCCTGGACTGAATCCGGGGTCACTCGTAACACGCTGGCAAACGCATTGTTCGTCACGACATCAAGTCCGCTTTGCTGTTCGTTAACGTCCACGCCATCCAGCGTGATGTTTGACTGATCAGCGCGGCCACCATTCACATAGCCCGCACGGGTGACGCCCGGTTGCAGCGATAAGAGACCAACGATGTTGCGAGCATTCAAAGGAAGCTGCTCGATGCGACGTGTCTCAAATGCAACTCCGATGGTGGCGTCGCTGGTGTTGAGCGGCGCTTCCGCGCTCGATGAAACACTCACGGTTTCAGAAACTGCGCCGATCTCGAGTTGCACATTGCGATCGGTCGCAGTGTCGATTAGGGCTTCCAGATTTGCGATAGATAGTTTCTTGAAGCCGGCGGATTCAAAATCGATCGTATAAGTGCCTGGGGGCACCTGCGTAAAAACGTAGTGACCTTCCTGGTTAGTCGTCTGGGTGCGACTAAAGTTGGTTTCAGTGTTCGTGAGGGTTACCGTGGCGCCCGCCACGACATTTCCCTGAGGGTCCTGGACTGTGCCCTGCACGGTAGATCTACCGGCCTGCGCATGGCCAATAGTAACGAGCAGCAGCGTCACGAGCATTGAAGCTAAAACAGATCCCGCTGGACGTTTTAACTCAAAAACTTTTCTCATAGAGCCTCCTCTGATCTTGATTACACGATGTAGGTGAATGACCGTCCTGGTGGTCACACACTTCTAGCGCTCCGCCGATTGCGAATTCTGCCAACGACTGATTGTGTGTGAGTCCCTTGCGACCGCCTGCGGCCAGCGATCGTGGGCATAGACAGGTCGAAACTCTGCAATGCAGAAATCGTTCCAAGCGGCGGGCTTAATTTTTACTCGGCAGGTTGTTGAGTATTTTTCAAGGTGTGCGATCGAGTGAGAATCACAATCCAAATAATCGCTCCAAAAGCGTGGCGCTCTTGAAGTTTTTGAATTTCATAATTTCGTAACCCCCTACGTACGAATGGATTAGCCGTATGGACAGCTCGTCCTATCGCCTCAGGAACAAGGGAACGAAGGGCGCTGCGACGTGCGTCCCGCTACGTGGAGGGCGTGATTTGTAGGACGGCCTGAGGCTTCGCACCGTCGAAATAGATAGAAGTTTTCGTTGCCAGATTACGAGTATGCGTTTACACGCGGGCACGCTTGACTCAACCTTTACTTGGGCATAGCTCGCTGATATAAGTCAGCTAAGTTAACGCTCATGTCAGCACCAACAAAACCAAAACCACAAGAACTCCGAACGACCCTTGAAGCCGCCATCCGTGCGGTGAAGATGGGAAAGACGGATTGGATTCTGACTGTCGCCGCGGGATTGTTCTGCATAGTCACGAGTCTTTTCATCAGTGCGGAGTCGTGGACTTCTTTTGTTGAGTTCGCTCGTGTGCAACGAAACTACGCTTGGTTCGTGGTCGGTGTTCTTGGATATCAAGCGTTTCTGATGTTGGTCATTTGGTTAGTTAGAAAACGGAACAAACAAATCCAACTGTTGAAGGATGGTCTCACACAGCAATATCTTTCTTTTCTCGCGCACAGCGAGTTAAATCCGCAACCTCACCGAAGCCATGACGAACAGTCATCTTAAGCCGTCAGACTTTGAACACATTCTTCAAGAAGCCGAAAGCGAACTGAATCAGTCTCGTTCACGACTGTTCTCACCAGAAGGATTTGTTCGTTTGAGTGAACGGATAGCCCAGTTCATTGGCAAACTCACAATTGAATCAGCCAGAATTGCAAGACGGCATCAAGCGGATTCCGTATCTCCAGCTTACGTGGACAGGGCGGCGGAGCATATTGCTTCAGGTCGAGCGGGGAGGTTCCGTAAAATGGTGGAAGGGCTCGGAAGTATTATCCTGGGTATCGGCTTGGCAACCGCAGGAACGATGGACCAAACAGGAGATTACACTACTCGTGGCGTCGTATTGAGTGTCGTTTGTATTATCGTCGGTATGCCGGCTTTTCTTTTTCATCTCATCCGAGAATGAGCAGCCAGGCTTTTCCCGTTGCTAGAGTGGCAATCGCAACTGCGCTTCGCAGCCACGCAGGTCGGGACGATTCAAAAGCGTGAGCGTGCCGCCGTGTGCTTCCGCAATCTGTCTCGACAAGACTAATCCGATTCCCGACCCGGTGCTTTTCGTCGTGAAGAACGGAACGAACAAGTTCGCACTATTCGCGAGCCCCGGTCCTTCATCGTCAATCCTCACTTCCACCTGACCGTTGTTCTGCGTCCACCCGACTTCAACAGCACCGCCTGTCTCAAGCGCGGCGTCCACAGCGTTACGAACCAGGTTGATTAGCAGTTGTTCCAGTTGCGCCTTGTCGCCCTGAATGCTCAACGCTGGACCAGCTACAACTTTCACCGGCAGCCGCGTTTCCAAACTCGCCACCCGGCCGACAAGTTCTCCAATACTAAGCGACTCAAACCGTGGTTGCGGCAGACGCGCCAGTTTTGAATAAGACTCGACAAACCGCGCCAGTGAATCCGCTCGGGATGAGATCACTTCCAAACCCCGTTGCATGTCATCGCGCCAATCGGCGGGTCGCTCATCCAGCATCATAAGATTGCCCAGACTTCCCGCAACCGACTTGATTGGCGCCAGTGAGTTATTCAACTCATGACCGAGCACTCGCAACAGTCGCTGCCAGGCAACTCGCTCCTCTTCACGCAGCGTCTGGCTCAAATCTGTCAGAACGAGCAACTGATGTAGGACACCGCGTTCGCGAAACGTGCTGCGCCGCACATCCCAACGCCCCACTCCGCCGGGAAAGATTAGCTGCATAGTGCGGCTCGACTGGCCGGCTTCAGGATTCAGGCAAACGGCCAAACCCAGCTCCTGCCCGGTTCGCTTTAGCAGACGCGCGGCAGGTTGTGCCAAAAGCTTCTCTCCTGCGCGATTCACCAGTCGCAATCGCTCTTCGCCGTCAAAAGCAAAAACCGCAACCTCGATTTCAGACATGACGGTGCGCAATAACGCGGTTGCCGCCATCGCGCCGAGTCGCTGTTCGCGAAGGGTGTTACCAAGCTCGTTGGCTTCCAATAGAACTTCGCTGAGCGCATCGCCGCTGCCGGCGCGTCGTGCCCGAATCGAATAGTCGCCTTCGTGCAAGGCAGCGAGAATATTTGCGAGTGTTTGCAACGGGCGAACGACCCGTTGTTTCAAATTGAGGGTCACGCTAAGCCAGGCGATGACCAGCACCAGACCGACCGTCCATTGAATCCGCGCGGCGTAATCGCCCAGCCAGAGCAACAACAGGCAAAGCGCGACGGCGGGAAGCCCGGCAAACATGGCGAGGATCGTCAGTCGCTGCTCGAACCCCAGACGTGAAGCGCGCCGAAGGCCCGGATCGAGATTTGAGATTGTGACGGGATTTTTTTTCGGATTGCCGATTGCGCTCACGGGCTTATGATAACCCATACTTCTGCAGGCGCCGGTAGAGTGCGCTTCGACTCAGCCCTAAAGCTTCGGCGGCGCGATTCGCATTACCGCCAAAGCGGGCCAGGGCTTTCTTGATGAGCAGTCGCTCGACATCTTCCAAACTCATCTCATCAAGTCGTGAGGACGTACCGCCGTCGCGGGCCGGTTGCAGGGCCAGATCGAAAGCAGTGACCACTCCGCCGGACGACATCAACACCGCCCGCTCGATCACGTGATCGAGTTCGCGAACATTTCCCGGCCACGAATGCGCGAGCAGCGCCTCGACCGCGCCGGGCGTGAGTTCCTCGATTGGCCGGCGATAGCGAGCGGAGTGTTGCCGGAGAAAATGTTCGGCAAGGGGAGTGATGTCTTCGCGTCGCTCGCGCAAGGCTGGAATGTGAATCTCGACGGTGTTGAGACGAAACAGCAGATCCTGACGAAACTTTCCTGCGGCAACTTCCAGATGCAGGTCGGCATTGGTTGCTGATAGCACACGCGTATCGACTTTGTGGGTCTTCGACGAACCAACACGCTCAAATTCACCAGTTTCAAGCACGCGCAGCAGTTTTGCCTGCAGATTCAAAGGCACGTTCGCAATCTCGTCCAGCAAAAGCGTGCCGCCGTCCGCCAGCTCGAATCTGCCAACACGATCCGCCTTCGCGTCTGTAAACGCACCGCGCACATGTCCAAACAGTTCGCTTTCGAAAACGCCTTCCGCAAGCGCACCGGCGTTGACTGAAACCATCGGCCTCCGAGCGCGTTGAGAAAGTGTGTGCAGTTCCCGCGCCACCACTTCCTTGCCGGTTCCGTTCTCGCCCGTGATTAGGACATTTGCGTCGGCCGGGCCAATGCGCTCGAGAACTCGCAGGATCGATTTCATCGCCGGCGACTCAGCAATCAAGCGCACCGACTTACCAACGCCCTCGCCGGCAGTATCACGTAAGGCAACGTTCTCGGCTTCCAGGCGCTCGCTACGACGCAGCGCCTGGGCCAGTTCAATCTGCGTTCGTAGCACGGCGAGCAAGCGCACGTTGTCCCAGGGTTTTTGGATGAAGTCGCGAGCACCACGCCGCATTGCCTCAACAGCAAGATCGACACTTCCCCAGGCAGTCATCACCACGACGGGTAAAGTTGGATCCTGTGAGTTGATCTTGGTAAGTAGATCGAGCCCTTCGCTCCCCGACGTGGTGTCGCGAGCATAATTCAGATCGATCAAGACGACATCGAGATCCTGCGTATCGATAATTTTGAGAACTGCTGCGGGAGACGAGGCAGTTTCAATCGCGTAACGTTCGCCTTTTAGCAAAAGACGAAGAGCGGCAAGAACGTCAGCTTGATCGTCAGCGATGAGAATGCGCGGCATAGAAGAAGAATCAGGGACGGATGAAGGGGGTGGTGATCTTGGTTCTTGTCTTTGCTGTAATTGGTTCTTGGTGCTTTGTCCTTGGTACTTTGTACTTTGTGCTTGGGTGATTGATTGAGATCTCAGATCTCAGATCTCAGAATCCAAGGTTCAGGTACAAAGGCATTGAGGTCAAAAAACCAGGGACAAAGTGCCAAGCACCAAGTGCCAAGTGCCAAGCACCAAGTACGAAGCACCTCAAACCTCACCCTTACTCATACCGCAACGACACCGTCGGATCCACCTTCGTCGCTCGCCGACCCGGCAGATAACAAGCCAGCAACGCCACCCCGGTAAGTAACGCCGCAATCGACACAAACGTCAATGGATCAGTCGGCTCGACTCCGAAAAGCATTGTGGCCATTAAACGAGTCAGGGCAAAAGCCCCGGCTAATCCGATGCCGACGCCGATCAAAGCCAGCGTCATTCCCTGCCCCAGGATCATGCGGAAGACATCCCGAGGCTGAGCGCCGATCGCCATCCTAATTCCAATTTCGTGAGTGCGCTGCGTCACCGCGTAAGACATCACGCCATAAATGCCGACGAGCGCAAGTACCAGCGCGATTCCGGCAAAGATGCTGAGCAGCGCCAGATTCAATCGTTCGGGCGCAATAGACTCCGCGCGGATGTCCTGCATTGAACGGATATTGTAGATCGGCTGGTCGGGATCCACCGCGGTCACCTGCTGTCTTAAGGCGCCGATCAATTGATTTGGATCGGAGGCGCCTTTGACGACTACGGTCATCCCGCTCGCCGGCACCTGCCCAAATGCGAAGTAGCCTTGCACGCGATTCGAGTCCTGATTGAGGCCATCCATTTTGACCCGGCTCACTACGCCGACGACCGTGACTGGCGGCGCGTTTTCATCCTGCCCAAACTTGATCTGCTTACCTACTGCATCTTGATTGGGCCAATGGCGACGCGCAAACTCCTGATCGATAATCACCACGTTTATACCCATCGCCTCTCTCTGGTTTTCGGGCAACTTGCTGAGATCGCGACCAATGAGATGAGATCGATCGTCTCGTTCGTCAAAAAAGCGGCCGCTGCGCAATGGGATACTCATGGTGCGGAAATAATCCGGCGTCACCAGGCATGCTTCCATCAATGGCATCTGACCGGGCGGTGGCGGCGGTTGGCCCACGACTGCAAAACTCGTTTGCCAGCCATTATTACCCAATGGTAAACCCGACGCAGCGGCGCGCGCTTCGACGCCGGGAACGCTTTGAATGTTTTCGAGTAGACGATTGAAGAAGGCGGCCTTTTGCTCTGGCGTGGTGTATTTCTTCGGCGGCAACGAGACACTGAAACTGGTTAGGTGTTCATACGAGAAGCCGGGATCGACTTTTTGCAGTCGGTAGAAACTGCGAATCAATAGGCCCGCACCAATCAAAAGAACTAATGTTGAGGCTACTTCAACCACGACTAGTGAACTCCGCAGCCAGTGTCTGCGGGTCACGCCGCGCCCGGTTTCTTTCAGAGTCTCGTGCAAGGCGACGGCGCCGGCCTGGATCGCCGGCACCAGTCCGAAAATAATGCCCGTGAGAAACGAGATCCCAATCGTGAAAGCCAGGACCTGCCAGCTCATGCCAATCTCGCGCGAGCGAGGAATCGCGTCAGGACTGATGTAGAGAATAAGATCGATTCCCCAACGTGCGAGCAGAATTCCCAGTAGCCCACCAACCAATGACAGCAAGACACTTTCGGTAAGCAACTGACGCGCGATGCGCCAACGACCAGCCCCCATCGCCGCGCGAATGGCCATCTCCTTCTGTCTGGCCGTCGCGCGCGCCAGCAGCAGATTTGCGATGTTGGCGCAGGCAATCAGCAGGACAAACCCTACTGCGGCAAACAGCACCCACAATGCGCGGCGCACGTCGTTTACATAGACATCGAGCAGCGGACGGAGCCTGGCGCTGTTTCCTGCATTTGTATCCGGGTACTGCTTTTGAAGATTACCAGAGATGTTCTGGAGGTCGGCCCGAGCATGTTCGATCGTCACCCCCGGTTTTAGACGGGCCACCCCGTAAAGACCGGGATGGTTACCGCGAGACTTCCACGACGCTTGATCGGAGAGCTGGCCCACCGGCACCCACATCTCAACGCGAGCGGGATAGAGATAATCCTTTGGCATCACTCCGATTACTGTGTAGCTCTTGCCGTTAAGCGTGAGCGACTGGTTCAGGATGCTGTGCTGCCCGCCGAATCTTCTTTCCCAAAGGCCATGACTCAGAACCACGACCGGAGTGCCGCCAGGTTTGTCTTCTTCATTTGTGTAGAGTCTGCCGAGTGCAACATTCACGCGGAGAGCCGCGAAGAGATCAGCGGAAGCCTGGGCAGCGACAATTCGCTCCGCCTCGCCACTGTTTGTCAGGTTATAGCTGGCGCGGTTGTAGACCCCCATCTTTTCGAACGACTGATTCTGAGTTCGCCAGTCTTCGAAGTTTGGGTAAGAGATCGACATCTCATCCAGTACGGGGCTTTGCTCATTCAGAAACACGAGCCGCTCGGATTCCTGGTACGGAAGCGGTCGCAGCAGGACGGCGTTGACGACACTGAAGATGGCAGTGTTGGCGCCAATGCCCAGCGCCAGCGCCAGTATGACCACAAAGGTCATGCCTGGGTTCTTGAGCAACATGCGTGCGCCATAACGTAGGTCGTTCCAAAGTGAAGTCATTTCGTCGCCGTCCTTTCGGGTAAGTCTCAGGGTCTCAGGTCTCAAGTCTCAGGTCTCAAGTCTCAGGTCTCAGGTCTCAGGTCTCAAGTCTCAGGTCTCAGGTCTCAGGTCTCAGGTCTCAGGTCTCAGGTATCAGGTATCAAGTCACAGGAATCAGGTCTAAGGTAAAAGATATCAGGTAAATTGTATG
>JANNON010000140.1:0-3310 GCA_031399105.1 Blastocatellia bacterium
AACCATTTGCGGTATTTCAACCTGCCGTCTACCCGGGCAGTTGACTACCAGAAGTGCTTGAGCGCGCGGTCAGCCTGGATTAGCGGTTCGCACATGTCACAGAAACTAGAGTCACGCGATCGCACTAGTCAACGCGGCAAGCTCCGCATTGGTAACGACTGGAATGCGATCACAATCATCGCGTTGTCACAGTCGAATCCGCTCAAGGCCATCGCGGAGTTGGTCGAGAATTCGATTGATGCGCGCGCGACCAATGTCGTCATCATTCGCGGACGCAGCGAAGGCAGTCACTATCTGGAAATCCGCGACAACGGTCAGGGCATACCTCGCGATGTGGAGGGTCGGCCTGACTTCCGCTACGTCGCCACCCATATCTGCGATTCCGTGAAACGCCGATTGAAGGTTGATGGCGCCGCCGGACTTCAAGGTGAGTTTGGTATTGGTCTGCTCTCCTTCTGGACCATTGGAGAGGAAATGACGCTGACCTCAATCGGCGCCGATGAACGTGCCTGGCAGATGGTCATGAAAAAAGGAGACCCAGGCTATGCGGTAAAACCCAAGCGCCAGCTTTTTACCGAGCCTGGAACTCAGTTACGCATTGCCAGGCTGCTCGACGGAATTCGTTCGCTGTCGGGCGAGAAGATTCAGTGGTACCTCGCTGCGGAGTTGCGTGATCGTATCCGTAGCACCGGTGTTCGTATCAACGTGATCGACAAGATTGCGCGTAAGCAATATGCAGTGGAGCCAAGACAGTATGAAGGTCGTCTGCTGCATCAACTCCCTGCCGTTCGGACTCCGCTTGGCGACGTTTACGTCGAGCTGTATATGAATGAACCTGCAGAAACCAATCGAGTTGCTTTATTCCGCCACGGTACCCGCGTGTTCGAAGACATCTCAACAAACTCGGAACTTACAAAACCACCCTGGACCACTCGATATTTTCAGGGTCACATTGATGCGCCGTTCATTAATCTAACGCCCGGTACTCGCAGCGGTATCATCCATGACTCTGCATACTCGGCGCTCCTGGATGCACTAAGTCCGCTCGAAGAGAAGCTAAAGGAGACGATCGAGGCCCAGCGTCGAGCTGAGGAAGAACAAGCCAGCCGAGAACTATTGCAAACGATTCAACGCGCTTTTCGTGAGGCATTCCTCGCCCTGCCCGCCGAAGAGTATGACTGGTTTGACATTCACTCGAAGGCGCAGCGTCGATCGGGAGGCGGTAAGCCGGAGATCGATGACGAAGAGCTTTCGGTAGGCGTTACGGAGCCGGCAGTCGGAAACGGAAAACAGCAGCGTCAGTTCTTCGAGTTCGCTGGTCCGCTGTTTAGTGTTGCAATCTCGCCAGCGTCAAGCGTCGTTAGGGTTGGCGAGCAGCGGTCCTTGCGTGCGTTGCCTTATGATCGTTCTCGGCGACGCGTCGAAGCTGATCTCACCTTCAACTGGGATGTGGCAGAAGGCAATGGCTCCCTCGATCACACACACGATCAGGCGGTGAGCTTTCTTGCTCCGGCCGAGCCGGGGTTAGTGCGGGTCACAGTTAGAGTTTCTCAGGGCGAGATTGAACGCACAGCCGAAGCGCTGATAACGGTGACTCACGAACTTCTGCCACAGGTGGGAACAACGATCGTCGAATCATCAGGTTTGCCCGGCTACACTTTTGAGAGTGCTCCCGGCGAGTCATGGCGATCGAGATTTGATTCAGCGCGGAACATCATTGTCGTAAACAACGGCCACCGCGATTTCGTTTACGCGGCACGAAGCAAGTCGCTCAAGCTTCGTTATCTGGTCCGACTGTATTGCAAAGAGCTGGTGCTTAAGAACTTCGTTGGGTTACCGCCAGACCGGTTGCTTGAACGCATGGTTGAGCTGTCTTTAAGAACGGAAGAGAATCTTTGATGTTTTGTCCAAAGCATTTTCCGCCGAAGAGAATTCGATTGTTACCAATACACAGAACAGAGGCCCTGAGTTAAATCCGCTGGCTGATGCGTGGGACGATGCAGTTCGGGTCGCGTTTCGGCGTGGCAAGAATACTCAGTTGTCTTAGGCGGCGCTCTTAAACTGAAGTTTTGCTTGCACGCCTAGTGAGACCAGTACTCGCAGCATCGGATCCGTTGAAATGTCGTGGGTGTTGCGGTTCAGAATAGCAGTCACGCTAGTGCGCGAATTGTGAGCAAGTCGCGCTACGTCTGAATGTGTCAGTCCCTTCCTGGCGACCACCTCGATGATCTTACTCTTGCTTTGACAACGGGCCTCAACTCTACAGCTTTGTACAAGTACAGTATTCCGCTGTCGGTTCAACTATGTTCTCGCTACCTTCGTGGTTTCGATCTCGAATTCAAAGATGACTCAATTTCAAAGGTCGAGCGCTTCATCAATCGCACAGGTGGCTTTCGAACTTTGTTGCTGGTCGGCGTCTCAACTGCTGAGGCTGAGCCAATCCTGCCGGATTGGGTGAGCGATAGTCTGTATGGCCCAATTCGAGGCTAAATGATAGTCCCAGATGCTTGTCCCAGATGCTTTTAATTCAATAAGAGGGATTCTGACCGAGTTTTAGAAACTCGGTACGGATGGATCACAGCAGAGTTTATTTCCCACGTAGAAGTAATGTTGGATGTTTTCACTCACGTGATTTGGCGAGTCCGGGCTTTGCAGAGTTAACCATACTTTTGAATCTAACTTTCGAAAAGCGATGCTTGGGCAGTAGTTGCTCTGTCGTTCGAGAAACGGGCTGCCGCTCGGTCGGCGTTCTGGCCAGAGTTGGCGCCCCCCAATATCTTCTGTAACTGATCAACAAATGGTGCTTGCCCCTTCAGAATTTTTCGCTTCGCAAGTTCGGGAGTGAGCCACTCAGCTCGGTCTATCTCAGGAAACTCTTGCTGTTTACCCGATTTCGGCGGCCACTCCATTGAGAACATATTGCATCGCAAGGTCGCAGGATCGAATTCTGCCTGGAGTGCCCATGCATAAATAAGCTTACCGCTCGGTTGCTTCAGTGGTTCGAGCGGAATAAAGTCACCGACTGGAACAGTCCCGGTCTCCTCTTCGAATTCTCGCTTGGCCGCAGCTAGTGGATCTTCATTTTCATCAAACTCGCCCTTCGGGATCGACCACGAACCCTCGTCCTTCTTCTCCCAATAGGGTCCGCCCATGTGAGCTAGGAGTACTTCCAACTCCCCGGACTTGAGGCGGAATAATAATACACCTGCGCTTTTCTTGTTCGGCATGTTGAACCTCCAATTGGTAGCGAGGCTATTTTAGCTCTATTAGCCGCCAGAATCTAAATATCGTCGTCGTTGATCACCCTGCT